>JAICTR010000293.1 GCA_025936275.1 Burkholderiales bacterium | reverse complement strand
GGCACCGCGGTCTCCTCGAGCGCGCTCGGCGTTCCCGAGCACCACGTGGTGAAGACGCTGGTGATGGAGACCGACAAGGGCGATCCGCTGGTGGTGCTGATGCACGGCGACCGCAAGGTGGCGACGAAGGAGCTCGCGCGCGTCGCGGGCGTGAAGCGCATCTTTCCGTGCAAGCCCGAGGTCGCGCAGCGCCATTCCGGCTACCTCGTCGGCGGCACGTCGCCCTTCGGCACGCGCAGGAAGATGCCGGTCTACCTCGAGCGCTCGGTGCTCGCGCTGCCGCGCATCTACATCAACGGCGGGCGGCGCGGCTATCTCCTCGGCATGGAGCCGGATGTGCTCGCGCGCGTGCTCGCACCCATCCTTGTTGAGGTGGCGACGGAGGAGTAATCTCGGCCAGCCGCCGCGGCCTTCGCCGCGCCTCGGGAGCAACCATGAGCGTGACGGGAAGCGATTGGACGTCGGGCGCCGGGTCGGCGGAGCCGCAGCTCGCGCTTCCCGCGCGGCGCGAGCCGGCGGGCGCGGGGTGGCGCTGGATCGCGCAAGGCTGGAGCTTCTTCACGCGCGCGCCGCTCATGTGGATCCTCTCGATCCTCATCTGGTTCGTGATCGCGATCGTGCTGAGCCTCGTGCCGATCGTGGGCAGCGTCGTCTTCCAGGTGCTGAACGCGGCGATCGCGGCGGGATTCGTGGTCGCCTGCCGCGCGCTCGAGCGCGGCGGCGATTTCGAGCTGGAGCACCTCTTCGCCGGTTTCCGCACGCGCTTCGCGAGCCTCCTCATCGTCGGCCTGCTGGTGCTCGCCGGCTATGTCGTGATCTTCATCGTGTTCGCGGGCATCGCCGGCTTCTCGATCCTCGGCGCGGCGATGAGCGGCGATGCGCAGGCGATCGCGTCGCAGGCGATGGCCTCGGCGCTCACCATCCTGCTGGGCGCGCTGGTCGCGGTCGCGCTCACCGTGCCGCTCATGGCCGCGTTCTGGTTCGCGCCCGCGCTCGTGGTGATGCACGGCCTCGGGCCGGTCGAGGCGATGAAGCAGAGCCTCGTCGGGTGCTTGCGCAACTGGATCCCGTTCCTGGTGTGGAGCATCGTGATGCTCGTCTTCGCGATCCTCGCCGCGATTCCCTTCGGCCTCGGCTACCTCGTCTGGCTGCCGCTCGCGATCACGTCGAGCTATGCCGCGTATCGCGGCATCTACACCGAGCCGGCGCCCGGGGAAGCCGCGCCCTAGACCAGCCGGCCGAGCAGCGTGAGCGCCGCGGAAAGCAGCAACGTGGTGGTGAAGGGCAGGTAGATGCGGCGCCCCTTCCAGCGGAAGGCGACATCGCCGGGAAGCCGGCCCAGGCCGTACCGCGAGAGCCACGGCGTCGCGGCGGTGAAGACCACGATCGCGACGCCGATGACGAGCAGCCACTTCAGCAAGCGATCCTCGCCCTCATACGCCCGGGTCGCGGCGGCGCTCGAAGGTGACGCCCACCTTGCGCACGTTGCGCACGTGGCCGAGCTTCGCCACCGAGAGCCGCACCCACGGCGCCTTGAACTCGTTGATGATGAGGCCGCAGACGTGCTCGGCGAGCGCTTCCAGCAGCCTGAAGCGGCGCTCCGCGAGCTCCGCGTTGATGCGCGCCACCACCTCGCCGTAGTGCACCGTGTCGTAGATGTCGTCGGTGCGCCCGACCTCGTTGCCCGGGATGCCGATCTCGATCTCCATCTCGAGCGTCTGCGCGCGCTGCTTCTCCCACTCGTAGATGCCGACCCACGCGTCGACGCGGTACTCGCGAAGGAAGATCGTATCCATGGCGGGCTATTGTAGAGTATGGCCATGACGGCGATCCTGTGCGCGTTGGGCGGTTACCTCGCGGGCTCGATCCCGTTCGCGCTGCTCGTGAGCCGCGCGATGGGCTTGCCGGACCCGCGCACCTACGGCTCCGGCAACATCGGCGCGACCAACGTGCTGCGCTCGGGCAGCCGGCGCGCCGCGCTCCTCACGGTGGTCGGCGACGCCGGCAAGGGATGGGTGGCGGTGCTCGCCGCGATCGCGCTCGGCGTCGCGCCCGCGCTGGTCGCGCTCACCGGCTTCTGCGCGTTCCTCGGGCACGTCTTCCCGGTGTGGCTTCGCTTGCACGGCGGGAAGGGCGTGGCCACGGCCGCGGGCGTGCTGATCGCCTTCGACTGGCGCGTCGGCGTGGCGGCGATCGTCGCGTGGCTCCTCATCGCGGTGGCCACCCGCTACTCGTCGCTCGCCGCGGTGGTGGCGGCGTTCGCGGCACCGCTCGCCGCCTGGCTGATCCTCGGCATCGGACCCTTCTTTCATGCCACCGTCGCCATGGCGCTCCTGCTCCTCCTGCGCCACCGCGCCAACATCGCCAAGCTCCTGCGCGGCGAGGAAGGCCGCATCGGCGAGAAAAAGGCCGCGCCCGCCCCGCCTCCGGCATAGAATGCGCGCCATGACGGACGAAGAAGACCTCGACCTCGATTTCACCAAGCCGCCGCCGAAGCCGGCGCCGCCCCCGCCGCCGGAACGGGTGGAGAGCGCGAAGAAGGAAGCGGCCGCGGGCAAGCCCGAGCTCGCGCGCACCGGCTTCTACGTCGCCATGGCGCGCCGCCCGCAGCAGAAGGTGACGCCGCGCAACGGCAGCCGCTACAACGTGCTGGTGGTCGAGGACGACAGCGACCTGCAGAAGCTCGTGAGCGAGGTGCTCTCCAAGGCGGGCTTCCTCACCCGCTCGGCGAGGAACCGCGGCGAGATCAACGCCGAGTTCAACAGGCTGCCGCTGCCGGACCTCGTGCTCCTCGACGTGACGCTGCCGGACAGCGACGGCTTCTCGATCCTCGAGCGCATCCGCGGCAACCAGAAGATCACGCGCATGCCCGTCATCATGATGACCGGCAAATCCGCCGTGACCGACATCGCGCGCGGGCTTTCGCTCGGCGCGGACGGCTACGTGACCAAGCCCTTCAAGATCAGCGGCCTCGTCGCCGCGGTGAACACCGTCCTCGCGCTCGACT
Source organism: Burkholderiales bacterium (assembly GCA_025936275.1). Lineage (GTDB taxonomy): Bacteria > Pseudomonadota > Gammaproteobacteria > Burkholderiales > Usitatibacteraceae > Usitatibacter. The sequence continues at coordinate 1,056 of JAICTR010000293.1, read as the reverse complement.
GAGCGCCGCGCCTCACTCCGCCGCCTGCGCCTCGACGCCGCGCCGCGCCGGCAGCGCCGCGCCGCTGCGCGGGTACGGATAGAGCGTCGCGAGCGACGCGCTCGCGCCGTTCGCCTGCACCACGCGGCAATGCTCGCGGCGCAGCAGCCGCGGGTGCGCCACGCCGCAGGAGTGCGCGATCATCTCGATGTCGCGGTTCATGCCCATCGCGTAGTTGGCGACGCGCAGGTACTTCTCCTGCACGACGAGGCCGCGCTGCAGCCGCGGGTTGTGCGTGGTGATGCCGGTGGGACAGGTGTTGGTGTGGCAGCGCAGCGCCTGGATGCAGCCGAGCGAGAACATGAAGCCGCGCGCGGTGTTCACGAAGTCGGCGCCGACGCAAAGCGCCCATGCGGCGCGCGCGGAAGTGACGAGCTTCCCGGAAGCGACCAACCGCACGCGCTCCTTGAGGCCCGATTCGTAGAGCACGTCCGCGGCGCGCGGCAGCGCCTCCTCGATCGAGAGGCTCATGTGGTCGAAGAGCGCCTGGGGCGCGGCGCCGCTGCCGCCCTCGCCGCCGTCGATCACCAGGAAATCGGGCGCGTACTCGAGCCCGCGGCGCAGCACGTTCTCCGCGATGTCGTTGAGGAACCACCAGCCGCCGATCGCCGTCTTGATGCCGACCGGGCGCCCGGTGAGGCCGCGGATCGCCGCCACCTGGTCGAGGAGCTCGGTGGTGGTCGCGATGTCGCGGTGGCGGTTGGGCGAGAGCGAATCCTCGCCCATCGGGATGCCGCGGATCGCCGCGATCTCCGCGGTCACCTTGCCGCCGGGAAGCACGCCGCCCTTGCCCGGCTTGGCGCCCTGCGAGAGCTTGATCTCGAACGCCTTCACGCGCGTCGCGAGCTCCTTCGCGCGCTCGGTGGAGAAGTTGCCCTCGGCATCGCGGATGCCGTACTTCGCGGTGCCGATCTGCATGATGACGTCGCAGCCGCCCTCGAGGTGATACGGCGCGAGGCCGCCCTCGCCGGTGTCGAGCCAGCAGCCGGCGAGCGCCGCGCCGCGCGAGAGCGCCTG
>JAICTR010000305.1 GCA_025936275.1 Burkholderiales bacterium | reverse complement strand
TCCTTCTCATCTCGAGGCGGCTGCGCTTCCTGGGGTTTGGCGGGCGGCGCCGCGATCGTTTTCGCTTCCGGCTCGGCACGCGCGCGCCCTCGCGCCTCTGCGCCGCCGCTCGCTTCCGGCGCAGCCGACGTGCTCGCTTCCGGAGTCGTTGGTGCCTTCGTTTGCGCCGGCTCCGGGGCGCTTTGCGGTACCGGCATCTCGCGCTTCCATTCCGGCAGCGACAGCGCGACGCCCGGCTGGTCATGCTCCATCTCGAGCGTCACGCCGACCACCAGCACCAGGGTCGCGGCGAGCGAGACCGGCACCGCCCAGCGGCGCGCGAGCGAGGGACGCGCGACGGCGCGCCGCGATGCCGCGAGGATCGCCGCGTCGAGCGACGCGGGCGGCTCCTCGTTGGCGAGCGCGCGGTAGGCGCGGTCGAGCTTCTCGTCGTGCTCACTCATCGTCGATCGCTTCCCTGAGCTTCCTCACCGCGTAGCGCAGGCGGCTCTTCGCGGCTTCCTCGTGCGTGCCGGTGGCGCGCGCGACCTCGATCGCCGTGAGGCCGCCTTCCTGGTGCAGCAGGAACGCCTCGCGCTGCGCGAGCGGGAGCGCCGCCAAGGCCGCCGCGAGCCGCGCGCCGGTCTGCGCGGCTTCGAGCACCCGTTCCGGTTCGGCCTCGGGACCGGCCGCCGGTTCCAGCGGCTCGCGATCGTCGTCGCCATCGTCGAGCGAAACGATGGTGAGCCCGCGCGCGCGCCAGTGGTCCACCAGCCGATGGTGCGCGATCGAATAGAGCCACGTGGTGAATTTCGCGCGCGGCTCGTAGCCGGCGCGCGCGCCGATCACGCGCATCCAGATCTCCTGCGCCAGCTCCTCCGCCTCGCCCGCGCCCTTCACCGAGCGCAGCACGAAGCGGTAGAGCGGGCCCTTGTGGCGCGCGTAGAGCGCCTCGAAGGCGCGCGCGTCGCCCCCCGCGTACGAGAGCATGAGCTGTTCGTCGGCCGGCTCCATTCCCGCACAGTGTACGGGCGCCGGCGGCGCGAGGGCCGCGGCGCGCACTCAGCGGGGATCGGGCACGAAGCCGGCGGGAAACGGGTTCGGATCGCGCGGCGCGAACCGCGGTCCGGGAATCACGCCCTGCGCGACGAGGTTCGCGCGGCTGTCGTAGTAGATCGTCACGACCTCGCACGGCCCGGCGCTCGCGCGCTGGAACTCGACGTAGCGCACCGGCGATTCCTCGCGGCGTCCATGGCCGGTGGCGAGCGGCGCGGCGGCCGAGGGAAGCACCTTCGCGCGCTGGGCGTCGTTCGACGAGCGCTGGTCCTTGAGGCTTCCCTCGATGTGCTGGACGATCGGCGGCGCGGGCGGTGCCGCGCGGCGGAAGAGCGCGACGCCGATCACGCCGACATTCGCCGGGCGTCCCGTGCGCCCCGCGTACGAATCGCGGAGCGAGGTGAAGTAGAACGCGGCCACCTCGTCGAGGCTCTTGCGCCAGCCCGCGATCTCGACGCGCCGCCAGGGCGCGAGCACGTAGCCGCCCTGGTCGGCGCGCGCCGTGGCGCCGGAGAGCGCGTTCACGCCGTCCACCGAAACCACCGCCAGCAGGTCTTCGCCCGCGCGGTTGCGCATGACGATGCGGTACTCGTGGCCGGGCTGGCCCACCACGTACGATCGCCCCTCGTGCCGGTACACGGGCAGCTCGCGGCCGCTCGCGCGATCCTCGATGCGCACGTCGGCGAGGCTTCCCACGGCATGGGCGCAGGCGCTGGTGGCGCAGAGCGCGAGCGCCGCGACGACTCGAAGCAGTTGCATGGCGGTCTCCTTCGGCCCGCGAAGGCGGGGTTCCGGAGATGAAACGAGGCCGTTCGCGAAAAGGGTCGCGCGGCGCCTGAGATAATCGGCGCATGGGCCTCCGCATCGCGATCAACGGAGCCGGCATCGCCGGGACCGCGCTCGCCTTCTGGCTGCGACGGGCGGGCCACGAGGTGCTGCTGGTCGAGCAGGCGCCGCGGCCGCGGACGGGCGGCTACATCATCGACTTCTGGGGCATCGGCTACGACATCGCGGAGCGGATGGGATTGATCCCGGCGATTCGCGCGCGGGGATACCGGGTCCAGGAGGTGCGATTGGTCGATCGCGCGGGGCGCGCGTGCGGCGGCTTTCCCGTCGACGCGTTCGTGCGCGTGACGCACGGCCGCTTCACCAGCGTGCGCCGCTCCGACGTCGCGGGCGTGTTGTTCGAGGCGCTCGACCCGGGCGTGGAGAAGATCTTCGGCGATTCCATCGCCGCGATCGAGCCGGCGGGCGAGCGCGTGCGCATCGCATTCGACCACGCACCGCCGCGCGAGGTCGATTTGGTGGTGGGCGCCGACGGCCTGCATTCGCGCGTGCGCACGCTGGCGTTCGACGCCGAAGCGCGCTTCGAGGTGCCGCTCGGCTACCACGTCGCCGCCTTCGAGGCCGAGGGTTATCGTCCGCGCGACGAGCTCGTCTACGTGAGCCATGGCATTCCGGGGCGCCAGGTGTCGCGCTTCTCGATGCGCGGCGACCGCACGCTCTTCCTCTTCGTGCTGCGCGACGAGTACCTGCGGGCCACGCCGCTCGCGAGCGACGCCGAGCGCAAGGCCGCGCTCGCGCACGCGTTCCAAGGTGCCGGCTGGGAGTGCCCGCGCATCCTCGAGGCGCTGCACCGCACCGAAGATCTTTATTTCGACCGCGTGAGCCAGATCCGCATGCCGCGCTGGTCGGCGGGCCGTGTCGCGCTCGCCGGCGATGCGGCGGCGTGCGTCTCGTTCCTGGCGGGCGAGGGCACCGGGCTCGCCATCGCCGAGGCGTACGTGCTCGCCGGCGAGCTCCTCGAGCGGGCGCACGATGTGCCGGGTGCGCTCGCGCGCTACGAGGAGCGGCTCTTGCCGTTCCTGCGCCGCAAGCAGGCGGGCGCGGCGAAGCTCGCGTCGTCCTTCGCGCCCGCGACCGCGGCGGGCCTCGCGTTTCGCAACGCCGCCTCGCGCCTCATGCGCATTCCGTCCGTCGCCGAGTGGCTGCTCGGCCGCGACCTGCGCGACGAGGTCGACCTGCCCGGCTATTCGTTCCCATGAAGCTCGTCGAGCCCGATCTCGATTGCCTTGCGTCTTACGTCGCGGCGTTGCGGCGTGGATGGACCTACGACAACCATCGCGGGGAGGATGCGATTCGCGAAGACCTCGAACGGATCGAGGCGGGCCCTCGGGCGTTCGTCGCCTCGCAGGTCGATCGCGAGGCGAAGGGGCCGCCGATCGTGCTGCCCGACGGCTCGCACGCGAAGCGGCTGCCGAGCTTCCGGCTGTGGATGTGGGACGGCGAATTCTGCGGCGCCATCCAGTTGCGCTGGGCGCCCGGCACGCACGCGCTGCCGCCGACCTGCCTCGGCCACATCGGCTACGGCGTGGTGCCGTGGAAGCGCCGGCGCGGCTACGCGACGAGCGCGCTCGCCCTGCTGCGCCCGCGCGTGCGCCGCGAGGGACTCGCCTACGCGGACATCGTGGCGGATGCCGCGAATGCCATCTCGCACAAGGTGATGCTCGCGAACGGCGCGTTCGCCTTCGAGCGCTTTCGCGCGCCGGCATCCTGCGGCGGTGCCGATTGCCTGCGCTTTCGCTGGTACGCGGGTGACGAGCGGCCGATCGAGCGCGACACCGCGCGCCTGCGCTTGCGGCAATGGCGCGAAGCCGATCGCGCGGCCTTCGCGGCGTTGAACGGCGATCGCGAGGTGATGGCGCATTTCCCGTCGGCCCTCACGCGCAGCCAAAGCCACGCGCTGCACGATCGCCTGCGCGATGCGCTCGCGCACCGCGGCTTCGGGCTCTGGGCGGTCGAGCGGCGCGAGGATGCGCGCTTCCTGGGGTT
>JAICTR010000406.1 GCA_025936275.1 Burkholderiales bacterium | reverse complement strand
GCGCCTGGTGACGCCGATCTTCGTGCACTTCGGCGCGCTGCACCTCATCTTCAACATGATGTGGCTCTGGGACCTGGGCGGCGCCATCGAGCGGCTGAAAGGCGGAGCCTTCCTCGCGCTCTTCGTCGCCGCGAGCGGCATCGCCTCGAACGCGGCGCAGTACGCCATTACGCACTCGCCCAACTTCGGCGGCATGTCCGGCGTGGTGTACGCGCTCCTGGGCTACGTGTGGATGCAGGGACGCTTCAATCCCGCCTTCGGCATCGCGCTGCATCGCGCGACCGTCGTCATGATGCTCGCGTGGTATGCGCTCTGCTGGACGGGACTGCTCGGGCCGATCGCCAACTGGGCGCACACCGGCGGCCTCGCGCTCGGCATCGCGTGGGGTTTCCTCGACCGCCGCCCGCCGCGGGCGCGGCTGCTGCGATGAGCACGGTTGCGGGCGCAGCGCGCGGCGCGCTCGTGGTCACCGGCGCGAGCCGCGGCATCGGCGCTTCGGTGGCGCGGCTCGCGGGCGCGCGCGGCTACGCGGTGTGCGTGAACTACCGCGCCAACCGCGGCGCCGCCGACGCGGTGGTCGATTCGATCCTCGGCGCGGGCGGACGCGCGATCGCGGTGGCCGCGGACATCGCGCGCGAGGACGAGGTGCTGCGCCTCTTCGCCGAATGCGACGCCGCGCTGGGGCCGCTCGCCGCGCTGGTGAACAACGCCGGCATCCTCGAGCGCCACATGCGCGTGGAAGACATGAGCGTCGAGCGCGTGCAGCGCGTGCTCGCGACCAACGTGGTCGGCACGTTCCTCTGCGCGCGCGAGGCGGTGCGGCGCATGTCCACGCGCCGCGGCGGGCGCGGCGGCGCGATCGTGAACGTCTCGTCGGTCGCGGCGACGCTCGGCTCGCCCAACGAATACGTCGACTACGCGGCCTCGAAGGGCGCGGTCGACAGCTTCACCATCGGGCTCGCGCGCGAGGTGGCCGAGGACGGCATCCGCGTGAACGCGGTGCGGCCCGGCGTCGTGTACACCGGGATCCACGCGAGCGGCGGCGAGCCCGACCGCGTCGAGCGCGTGAAGGCCGCGGTGCCGATGAAGCGCGGCGGCGAACCGGACGAGGTGGCGCGCGCGGTCCTCTGGCTGCTGTCGGAAGAATCTACCTACTGCACGGGTGCGATCCTCGACGTGTCCGGAGGACGCTGAAACCGGGTTCACGCCGCCGATGACCCTTGTTATCATGGGTCACTCCCCGAGCAGCACCGACCGTGAATTCCGATCCGCACGACCAGGCGATCGCGGACGACGGTCGCCGCTTCATTCTCACGAGCATCCCCTCCGTGCCGTTCATGGAGGCGATCCTGCTTTTCAAGGCGCTGCCCGGCCAGGCGGTGGAGACGCGCAGCGTCGCCGAGCGCCTGTACACCAGCGAGAAGCAGGCCGCCGTCCTCGTCGAGCAGCTCGCCGCCGGGCGGATCATCGCGCCGGTGGAAGGCCAGCCGAACACGCACCGCTTCGCGCCGTCGGCGGAGCTCGCCGCGATGCTCGACAAGGTGACGCACGCCTACGTGCACAACCTCATCGGCGTGACGCGCCTCATCCACTCGCGCACCGAGCGCATGGCGCACCAGTTCGCCGACGCCTTCAAGATCCGCAAGGACCCCTGAGCATGTCCGCCGTCATCTACACCCTGTGCGCCCTCACGAGCCTCGCCTGCGTCTGGTTCCTGATGGGCGCTTACGCACGCACGCGCCATCGCCTGCTCTTCTGGAGCGGCCTGTGCTTCGTGATGCTCACCGTGAGCAACATCCTCAACATCTTCGACCGGTTCATCCTGCCGAACGTGGACCTGGTGCCGGCCCGGCTCGCCACGGCGCTCGTCGCCGTGTTGCTGCTGATCTTCGGCCTCATCTGGGAGGGCGAGTGAGGCGATGAACGAGATCATGCTGGGCGCCATCGCCCTGGGCTCCATCGCGGTGTCGCTCTTCTTCTTCCGCTTCTGGAAGAGCACGCGCGACCGCTTCTTCCTGCTCTTCGCGCTCTCGTTTCTCATCGAGGGCGTGAACCGCATCGTGCTCTACGAGTCGGTGGGCCTGTCGGAGGATGCGCCGATCTACTACCTGATCCGCCTCGTCGCCTACGGGCTGATCCTCGCCGCGATCATCGACAAGAACCGCGGCCCGCGGCGGCGCGAGTGAGCGACGAGGTCCGCACCGAGCGCCGCGGCGCGGTCGCGGCGCTCGGCTTGCACCGCCCGGCCAAGCGCAACGCCCTCACCGCCGATATGTACGAAGCGCTCGCGGCCGCGGTGCGCGAGGCGGAAGGCGATCCCGCGGTTCGCGTGCTGCTCTTCCACGGCGATCGCGAGGCGTTCACCGCCGGCAACGACCTGCGGGATTTCATCGCGCGCCCGCCCGGCGGCGAGGACGCGCCCGTGTACCGCTTCATCCGTGCGGTGGACGGCGCGATGAAGCCGCTCGTCGCCGCGGTGAACGGGCCCGCCGTGGGCATCGGCACGACCCTCCTCCTGCATTGCGACATCGTGGTCGCGGGCGACGACGCGCGCTTCCAGCTTCCCTTCACGCGCCTGGGGCTGGTGCCGGAATTCGCCTCGAGCTTCCTCCTGCCGCTCGCCGCCGGCCACCGCAGGGCCGCGGAGCTGCTGCTCCTGGGCGAGCCGTTCGATGCCGCCGCCGCGCGCGAGGCGGGGATCGTGTCGCGCGTGGTGCCGGCGGCGGAGGCACTGCCCGAGGCCTGGCGCGCCGCCGAGGCGCTCGCGGCGCTCCCGCCGGCCTCGGTGCTGCACACCAAGGCGCTCATGAAGGAGGCGCAGCGCGTCGCGGTGGGCG
>JAICTR010000021.1 GCA_025936275.1 Burkholderiales bacterium | reverse complement strand
CATCGTCGCCTCGACGCGCCCCTCGACCACCAGCGTGTCGCAGTCGTGGATCTCGACGCCCTTCAGCTTGATGTTCGGCCCGACGATGAGCTTGCTGCCGGCGCCGTCTTCCGCACGCGGCGCCGCTTCGCTCGACGCGGCCGGGGCCGGCGCGGGCGCCGCGCGCTGCGCCGCGCCTGAAGGCACCGCCGAGGGCGGCAGGACGGCGCATTCGCCGCGACCGGTTGCGATGAGGGCATGCGTGTGTCGCGCGTGCGGTTGAAGAGACCTTCGCCGTATTTCATGGAACCTCCCTCGTTGTGGAATCGTTGTGGACCGACGAACCCCGATAACACGAACCGTGCCAAGCGAGCCGATTCGTCGCGCGCCACTCTCGTGCTCGCATCGCGAAGCGCCGCGGCGCGCGTACGCCCGCGCGCTTTTCGTCGCCGTGGGACTACGCGAATCGGCGCTCGCGAGGCAAGCGCCTGAATCGATGCCGCTTCGCATGTCGTGCCCTTACGACGCGCGCGCGGCGGGTGGTTCCTGCCGATGCGCCTCGGCGGGCGCGAAACCGCCCTGGAACTGCAACGACCATGCTCGCTCTAAAAAGCCGGCAGAACCACAACGAGGCCCGAACGCGATGGCCGAACAAATGCCGGGGAAGCCCCCGATGCTCCCGCGCGTCGCGCTGGCCCTGGCGGTTTGCTCGGGGCTCATCGCTCATGCCCAGGACGCCGCCGGGGACGGCGCGTGGCCGATGGCCGCGCACGACTACGCGAACACGCGCTTCAGTCCGCTCGACCAGGTCAACGCTCGCAACGTCCACTCGCTGAAGCTCGCCTTCAGCTTCAAGACAGGGACCACGCGCGGCAACGAGGCCGCGCCGGTGGTGGTCGGATCGACGATGTATGTCGTGACGCCGTTTCCCGACTACCTCTACGCGCTCGATCTCTCCAGGCCCGGCGCGAACGTGAAGTGGCGCTTCGATCCGAAACCCAAGGCGAGCGCCCAGGGCGTGGCCTGTTGCGACACGGTGAACCGCGGGGTCGCCTACGACGGCGGGCGCATCTTCATGAACACGCTCGACGGGGACACCATCGCCGTGGACGCCGCGAGCGGAAACGAGATCTGGCGCGCGCACCTCGGCGACATCACCCGGGGCGAGACCATCACCATGGCGCCGGTGGTGGTGAAGGGCAAGGTGCTGGTGGGCAACAGCGGCGGCGAGCTCGGCGTGCGCGGCTGGTTGACGGCCCTCGACGCGGCGACCGGCAAGATCGCGTGGCGCGCGTGGAGCACGGGGCCCGATGCGGACGTCCTCATCGGCGAGCGCTTCAAGCCGCACTACGCCCAGGACCGCGGCAAGGACCTCGGCAAGACGACCTGGCCGCCCGATGCGTGGAAGATCGGCGGCGGCAACGCGTGGGGCTGGATCTCCTACGACCCGAAGCTCGACCTCATCTACTACGGCACCGGCAATCCGGGCCCGTGGAACCCCGACCAGCGCCCGGGCGCGAACAAATGGACCAGCGGCGTCTTCGCGCGCGACCCGGCGAGCGGCGAGGCGGTCTGGTACTACCAGTGGAGCCCGCACGACCTGCACGACTACGACGGCGTGAACGAGAACGTGCTGGTCGACCTCCCCATCGGCGGGAAGACGCGCGCGGTGCTGCTGCATCCCGATCGCAACGGCTACCTGTACGTGCTCGACCGCGCCACGGGCGAGGTGCTCTCGGCCGATCCCTTCGCGACCATCACCACGTCGTTCGGCGTGGATCTCGGCGACGGGAAGCTCCGCTACAACCCGGAGAAGACACCGCGTGCCGGCCGGGTGGTCCACGACATCTGCCCCGCCTCGCCCGGCGCCAAGGACTGGCAGCCCTCGGCGTGGTCGCCGCGCACGCACCTCCTCTACATCCCGCACAACAACCTCTGCCAGGACGCGGGCACCTACGAGACGAGCTACATCGCCGGCACGCCCTACGTCGGCGCCGACGTGAAGATGAAGCCCGGCCCCGGCGGCAACCGTGGCGAGGTGCTGGCGTGGGATCCGCTCGCGCGCAAGAAGGTGTGGGCGATCGACGAGAAGTTTCCGGCGTGGAGCGGGGCGCTCGTGACCGCGGGCGACGTCGTCTTCTACGGGACGATGGATGGCTGGTTCAAGGCGGTCGACGCGCGCGACGGAAAGCTTCTCTGGAAGTTCAAGACCGACTCGGGCGTGATCGGGCAGCCGGTCTCGTATCGCGGCCCCGACGGGCGCCAGTACATCGCGGTGCTCGATGGCGTCGGCGGCTGGGCGGGCGGCGTGGTCTCCGCCGACATCGACACGCGCGACGGCAGCGCCGGGCTGGGATTCACCAACGTCATGAAGGACCTGCCGCAATACACGAAGAAGGGCGGGACGCTCTATGTCTTCTCGCTTCCGTAGCGCGCTCTTCCTCGCCGCGCTGGTGCTCGCCGGCAGCGCCGCCGCCGAGGAGCGCGAGCTGCGCGTGTGCGCCGACCCGGACAACCTTCCCTATTCGCGCGCCGACGGCAGCGGCTTCGAGAATCGCATCGCGGAGCTCATCGCCGCGGACATGCACGCGAAGCTCGTCTATGCATGGATGCCGCTACGCCGCGGCTTCGTGAGGAAGACGGTCGGCGCGGGCCTCTGCGACGTCTTCATCGGCGTGCCCGCGCATTTCGAGCGCGTCGCCACCACGCACCCCTATTACCGCTCGAGCTACGTGTTCGTGACGCGCCGCGGCGACGGCGTGCATTCGTTCGACGATCCGCGGCTCACGAAGGTGCGCGTGGGCGTGCAGCTCATCGGCAACGACCTCGCGGCGACGCCGCCGGGGCACGCGCTCGCGCTGCGGGGTGCGACGCGCAACGTCGAGGGCTTCACCGTGTTCGGCGACGGGCCCGCGGCCGAGCGCCTGGTGCGCGCGATCGCCGAGGGCGCGCTCGACATGGGCCTCGTCTGGGGCCCGCAGGCGGGCTACTTCGCCGCGCTCGCCGATCCGCCGCTGGTGCTCGCGCCCGCCCGTGCGCCGCCCGAGCTCGCCGGCATGCCGTTCGAGTTCGCGATCGCGATGGGCGTGCGGCGCGGCAACATCGCGTTGCGCGACGAGCTCGACGCGATCCTCGCCCGCCGCCGTGCCGACATCGATGCGATCCTCGCCGCCTACCACGTGCCGCGCACGGACCGGAGCTCGCCCTCTGCGGCGGAAGAGCGCCGGGTCGAGGCTCGATGATGCGCGCCCTTCTCGTCCTCATCGGCCTCGCCGTCGCGCTCGGCGGCTGCGACCGCGAGGAGCGCAAGCTCGCGAAGCTGCCGTCGGCGGCGCCCTCGCCCGCGACCGGGGAGCGGCGCGGCGACCTGCAGCCGGGGCAGAAGGGTTCGGGGCTCGAGCAAACCACGAGCTCGCGCAGCTTCGATGGCAAGAACGCATTCGAGCTCGCGCAGGGCAAGCGCCTTTTCCGCTGGTACAACTGCAGCGGCTGCCACTCGATGGGCGGCGGCGGCATGGGTCCCGCGCTGATGGACAACCGCTGGATCTACGGCCACGAGCCCGACGACATCTACCGCACCATCATGGAAGGGCGCCCCAACGGCATGCCGTCCTTCCGCGGCCGCATCCCCGATGCGCAGGTGTGGCAGATCGTGGGCTACATACGCTCCATCAGCGGGCTCGCGCCGAAGGCCGCGGCGCCGGGACGCAACGACGGCCTCGCGGTGACGCGCCCCGAGAACGAGCGCGAGCGGGCGACGCCGCGCAACGCGCCGGGGAGCGGCTGAGATGCAAGGCCTGCACGACGTGCTGCAGCCGGCCGGCCCCGCCGCCGCGCACATCGCGACGCTCTGGTGGCTCACGCTCGCGATCTGCGCTGCGGTATTCATCGCGATCCTCGTCGCCTTCCTGATCGCATTGGTGCGCGCGCCGCGAGCCGATGCCGCGACCCCGCCCGACCTCGCGCCGCTCGGAAGCGCCGAGCCGCGCACGCGCCTCGTGGTGAGCATCGCCGTGGCGTGCTCGATCGTGGGCCTGCTCTTGCTCCTCGCCGGCAGCATCGCCGCCGACCGCGCGCTCGCCCGCATGCCCGAGGACGACGCCCTGCACATCCAGGTCACCGGACACCAATGGTGGTGGGACGTCATCTACGACGATCCGCAGCCCTCGCGCCGCTTCCAGACCGCGAACGAGATCCACATCCCGGTGGGCAGGCCGGTGCTGCTGAGCCTCCAATCCGGCGACGTGATCCACAGCTTCTGGGTGCCGAACCTCGCGGGCAAGAAGGATCTCATCCCGGGGCACATCCTCACGCTGCGCCTGCAGGCGGACAAGGCCGGCACCTACCGCGGGCAGTGCGCCGAGTTCTGCGGGCTGCAGCATGCGTTCATGGGCTTCGAGGTGATCGCCGAATCGCCGCAGGCCTTCGCGGCGTGGAGCGACGCGCAGCGTGAGCCGGCCCATGCGCCGAGCGATCCGGGGACCACGCGCGGCCACGACCTCTTCCTCACCGGCACCTGCATGATGTGCCACGCGATCGCGGGCACCCCGGCGGGCGCGCGCGCCGGTCCCGACCTCACGCATGTCGCGAGCCGCAAGTGGCTCGCCGCGGGCGCGGTGCCGAACGATCCCGAGCACCTCGCCGCCTGGATCCGCGATCCCGGCCAGTTCAAGCCCGGCGCGCAGATGCCGCCGCATGCCGTGCCGAAGGACGAGCTCGACGCCCTGGTCGCCTACCTGGAGACGCTGCGATGACCGACGCCTACGTCGCGATGCCCGAGCCCGCCGCCGCCCAGGCGCTCGAGCGCACCTGGCGCGATCCACCGGGATTCCTCGGCTGGCTCGCCGCCGTGAACCACAAGTCGATCGGCCGCCGCTTCATCGTCACGGCGTTCGGCTTCTTCGTCGCGGCGGGACTCCTCGCCGCGGTGATGCGCCTGCAGCTCTCTCGGCCCGACAACCACATCGTCGGCCCCGACCTCTACAACCGCATCTTCACGCTGCACGGCACGGCGATGATGTTCCTCTTCGCGGTGCCGGTGATGCAGGCGATGGCGGTGTACCTGGTGCCGCTCATGATCGGCACGAGGAGCACCGCCTTCCCGCGCATGACCGCCTACGCGTACTGGGTGTACCTCTTCGGCGGGCTCATGATCTTCATCGCGTTCCTCCTCGCCATGGGGCCCGACAACGGCTGGTTCAACTACGTGCCCCTCTCCGGGCCGCAGTACTCGTCGGGCAAGCGCTCGGATTTCTGGGCGCAGCTCATCACGTTCACCGAGGTCTCGGGGCTGCTGGTCTCGGTCGACATCATCACCACCGTCTTCAAGCTGCGCGCGCCCGGGATGACGCTCGCGCGCATGCCGCTCTTCGTCTGGGCGATGCTGGTCACGGCGTTCATGATCATCTTCGCCATGCCCGCGGTGATGCTCTCGAGCACGATGCTCATCATGGACCGCCTCGTCGGCACCCATTTCTTCAATCCCGCCGACGGCGGCGACCCGCTCCTCTGGCAGCACCTCTTCTGGTTCTTCGGGCACCCCGAGGTGTATTTCATCTTCATCCCGGCGCTGGGCTTCATGTCGTCGATCATCGCCACCTTCGCGCGGCGGCCGATCTTCGGCCACACGGCGATGGTGCTCGCGCTCATCGCCACCGCGTTCTTCGCCTTCGGCCTGTGGGTGCACCACATGTTCGCCACGAACGTGCCGGACCTGGGCAAGGCGTTCTTCACCGCGATGAGCCTCATGATCGCGATCCCCTCGGCGGTGCAGATCTTCTGCTGGATCGCGACGCTCTGGAAGGGCCGCCTCTACATGACGTCGGCGCTGCTCTTCACGCTCGGGTTCTTCTTCATCCTGGTGATCGGCGGGCTCACCGGGCTGATCCTGGGCTCGGTGCCGCTCGACCTCCAGGTGCACGACTCGTACTTCGTGGTCGCGCACCTGCACTACGTGCTCATCGGCGGCGCGGTGTTCCCGCTCTTCGGCGCCTGGTACTACTGGTTCCCGAAGATCACCGGGCGCCTCATGGACGAGCGCCTGGGACGCTGGAATTTCTGGCTCTTCTTCATCGCGTTCAACGTCACCTTCTATCCGATGCACCACCTCGGGCTCGAGGGCATGCCGCGGCGCGTGTACACCTATGCGGCCGCCACCGGCTGGGGCCCGTTGAACCTGCTGGCGTCGGTCGGCGCGGTAGTGATCGCGCTGAGCGTGCTGCTCTTCATCGTGAATGCGGTGAAGAGCCTTCGCTCGGGAGAGCTCGCGGGGCCGAATCCGTGGCGCGCGCCGTCGCTCGAATGGGCGGCGGACTCGCCGCCGGCGGCGTACGACTTCGCGGCGATCCCGGTGGTCGCCTCCCGCGAGCCGCTGTGGGACGCCCGCCCGGCGCCGTCGCACGTCACCGGGCTCGCCACCGATGTGCGTGAAGGCGTATCGACCACGGTGATCGACGCGCTTCCCGACCACCGCTACACGTTCCCGTCGCCGACCCCCTGGACGTTCCTCGCCGCGGTGGCGACGACGGTGATGTTCATCTCCTCGATCTTCACGCCGTGGGCCGTGGTGTGGGGCTCCATCCCGATCATCATCACGCTGATCGCCTGGTTCTGGCCCACGCGCGAGGAGACGGCCAAGCACCTCGCGCTGGAGAAGCGGCCATGAGCGCGACCCATCCGCCCTATCCCCTCGGCGCGGCGCCGGCGCCCAGCCTCGAGACGCGCGGCGCGGTGCGCGCGGGCGATGCGCTCGACGTGCGCGCGCTGCCGAGCTACGGCTTCGGCGCGTCGAGCCTCATGTGGTGGGGCACGCTCGGGGTGATGGCGATCGAGGGAACGGTGTTCGCCATGGCCGCGGTCGCCTACTTCTACCTGCGCACGCAGGCCGATGAATGGCCGCTCGGCGTGCCGCCGCCGAAGCTCCTGTGGGGCACGCTGAACACGCTGATCCTCCTCGCGAGCGCGATTCCCAACCAGTGGGCGAAGCGCGCCGCCCAGCGCCACGACCTCGAGGGCGTGCGCCGGGCGCTGCCGATCTGCATCGCCTTCGCCGTCGCGTTCATCGTCGTGCGCGCCTTCGAGTTCACCACGCTCGAGTGCAGGTGGGATACCAATGCCTACGGCTCGATCGTGTGGATGCTGCTCGGACTGCACACGACGCACCTCCTCACCGACTTCGCCGACACCGCGGTGCTGGCTGTGCTGATGTTCACCGGGCCGCTGGAAGGCAAGCGCTTCGCCGACGTGGCGGAAAACGCGGTGTACTGGGATTTCGTGGTGCTCGCGTGGCTTCCGATCTACGCGGTGATCTACTGGGCGCCGCGCTTCTGACCATGCGCACGCTTCCCACGCTCGTCCTCGCGCCGGCGCTCGCGCTCACCGACCAGTCGGTCGCCTATGCCTTCGTGGGCTGGGGATGCGCTCACCAGCACGGGCTCGCGATCGACGTCGTGCATGCCGTGTTCCTCGCCGCGACGCTGCTCCTCACCGTGCTCTCGTGGCGCGACCTGCGCGCCGCCTCCGCGATGGCGGTGGGTGACGAGGGCGCGCCCGGCGACCGGCGCATGATCGCGCGCATGGGGATCCTCCTCGGCGCGCTCTCCTCGCTCGCCATCGCCGCGATGTGGCTGCCGCATTGGGCGCTCTCGCCGTGCTACTGAGCGGGCTTCATTGGCACGCGCAACCCTGGCTCGTCGCGCTGCTCCTCGCCGCTGCCGCGCTCTACGCCTTCGGCATCGCGCGGCTGTGGCGCAACGCCGGCATCGGCCGCGGCATCCGCGTTTCGGCGGCGGTGCGCTTCGCCCTCGGTTGGATCGCGCTCGTCCTGGCCCTCGTCTCCCCGCTCGATCCGCTCGGCGACGTGCTCTTTTCAGCGCACATGGTGCAGCACGAGCTCCTCATGGCGGTCGCCGCGCCGCTCTTCGTGCTCGGCCGGCCGCTCGAGGCATGGGCATGGGCGCTGCCGGTGCCGGCGCTGCGCGCGCTCGCCGGCGTGGGCCGCATGCCATGGCTCGCGCGCGCCTGGGCGTTCGTGACCGAGCCGCTCGCCGCCTGGTCGCTGCACGCGCTGGCGCTGTGGCTGTGGCACGCGCCGATCCTCTTCGGCATGGCGCTCGAGAGCGAGGCGGTGCACATCGCGCAGCACGCGTCGTTCCTCGGCAGCGCCCTGCTCCTCTGGTGGTCGGTGTTCGGGCGCGGGTCGCGCCGTCCCGACGGCGCCTCGCTCGCGAGCCTCTTCACGACCATGATCCACACCGGGGCGCTCGGCGCGCTGCTCACCTTCGCGCCGCATCCGTGGTACGCGCATTACACCGGCGCATTCGGCCTCAGCGCGCTCGAGGACCAGCAGCTCGGGGGACTCGTGATGTGGGTGCCGGGCGGCGTCGCTTATCTCGCCGCCGCCCTCGCCATCGTCGGCTCGTGGCTCGCGCGCGACACCGCGCCGCGCCTCAGATGATCTCGAGCGCTCGCTTGCGCCGCGGCGGAGGAAAGGCCGCCTCGAGCGCCGCGAGCGCCTCCGCGTCCAGCGCGATGCCGCGGGCCGCGGCGTTGTCGCGCACGTGCTCGACGCTCGAAGCCTTGGGGATCACGGCGACGCGTTGATCGCGCAGCAGCCACGCCAGCGCCACCTGCGCCGGCGTCGCGCCGATGCGTTCGGCGATGCCGCGCAACGCCGGGTGCGCCGCGAGCGCGCCCTCGTCGAGCGGCGAATAGGCCATCACGTCCACATCGCGGCCGGCGCACCACCCGAGCAGGTCGAACTCGATGCCGCGCCGCGCGAGGTTGTAGAGCACCTGGTTCGCGGCGACGCGCTCGCCGCCCGCGATCGCGCCGAGCTCCTCCATGTCCGCGACGTCGAAGTTGGAGACGCCCCAGGCGCGGATGCTTCCGGACTCCACCAGCGCCTCGAGCGCCTCGACAGTCTCCTCGAGCGGCACGCTCGAGCGCCAATGCAGCAGGTAGAGATCGATCGCTTCCACGCCCAGCCGCTCGAGCGACGCGGCGCACGCCTTCGGCAGCGCGCGCTTCGACGCGTGGTGCGGATAGAACTTGGTGACGAGGAACACCTCGTCGCGCCGGCCGCGGATCGCCTCGCCCACCACGCGCTCGGCGCCGCCCTCGCCGTACATCTCCGCGGTATCGACGAGCGAGAGGCCGAGGTCGAGCCCGAGGCGCAGCGCCGCCACCTCGGCGGCGCGCTCCCCGGCACTCTCGCCCATGTGCCACGTCCCCATGCCGAGCCGCGGCATCGCCATCGCCGCCCGCCTCAGATCGCCTGCGCCTCGCCGTACTGCGGGTTCACGCGCTCGGCCTTCGCGCCCATCTTGTTGAGCGCGTTGATGTACGCCTTGGCCGATGCGACGACGATGTCGGTGTCGGAGCCCATGCCGTTCACGATGCGCGCGTCCTTCGCGAGGCGCACCGTCACCTCGCCCTGCGAATCCGTGCCCTCGGTCACGTTGTTCACCGAGTAGAGCTGCAGGTCGGTGCCGCTCTGCACGATGCTCTCGATGGCACGGAACGTGGCGTCGACCGGCCCGCCGCCGCGCGCCTCGGCGCGGAGCTCGCGCCCACCGTCGCTCATCACCACGCGCGCGAACGGCTGCTCGCCGGTTTCCGAATGCGCGGTGAGCGACACCAGCTTGTAGCGCTCCGCTTCCGGGGTCACGGTCTCGTCGGACATCAGCGCCTGGATGTCCTCGTCGAAGATCTCGCGCTTCTTGTCGGCGAGCTCCTTGAAGCGCGCGAACGCGGCGTTCAACTGCTCCTCGGAGGCGAGCGCGATGCCGAGCTCCTGCAGCCGCGACTTGAAGGCGCTGCGTCCCGAGAGCTTGCCGAGGGTGAGCCGGTTGGCGCCCCAGCCGACGTCGGCCGCGCGCATGATCTCGTAGGTCTCGCGATGCTTGAGGACGCCGTCCTGGTGGATCCCGGACTCGTGCGCGAAGGCGTTGGCGCCCACCACCGCCTTGTTGGGCTGCACCGGGTAGCCGGTGATCGTGGACACGAGCTTGCTGGTGGGCACGATCTGCGTCGCGTCGATGCGCGTGGTGCAGTCGAAGAAATCGGAGCGCGTGCGCACCGCCATCACGATCTCCTCGAGCGCGGCGTTGCCCGCGCGCTCGCCCAGGCCGTTGATCGTGCACTCCACCTGGCGCGCGCCCGCCATCACCGCGGCGAGCGAGTTCGCGACCGCCATGCCGAGGTCGTTGTGGCAGTGCGTCGACCACACCGCCCGGTCCGCGTTCGGCACGCGCGAGAGGAGGCTCTTGAAGAGCGCGCCCCAGAGCTCGGGCGTGCTGTAGCCCACCGTGTCCGGGACGTTGATGGTGCGCGCGCCCGCGGCGATCGCGGCCTCGAAGATGCGGCACAGGAAATCCACGTCGGAGCGCACCGCATCCTCCGCCGAGAACTCCACGTCGTCGGTGTACTGGCGCGCGAGCTTCACCGAGCGCACCGCGGCTTCCAGCACCGCCTCGGGCGACATGCGCAGCTTGTGCTGCATGTGGATGGGGCTGGTCGCGATGAACGTGTGGATGCGCCCCGATTGCGCGCCCTTGATCGCCTCGCCGGCGCGCTTCACGTCGTTGTCGTTGGCGCGGGCAAGCGAGCAGATGGTGGATTCGCGCACCGCCGCCGCCACCGCGCGGATCGCCTCGAAGTCGCCGGGGCTGGAGGCGGCGAAGCCCGCCTCGATCACATCCACGCGCAGCCGCTCGAGCTGCTTCGCGATGCGCACCTTCTCGTCCCTGGTCATGGCCGCGCCCGGGCTCTGCTCGCCGTCGCGCATCGTGGTATCGAATACGATCAACTGGTCCTTCATGGGAATCTCCGTGGAAGCCGCATGGATTCATGCGCCCCGCGCTTCAGGGGCGGCCGGATGCTGCACAACGATTCAGGGAGGGAGTATTTAGCGCGCGAGGCGCAGCGCGAGGCCCAGCGCGAGCGCGCCGAGGCCGGAAAGGCGGAGGGAGATGAGGTCGCCTTGGGAGTGCATGGATTCCAATATAGCCGGTCGCGGCGGGAATTGGCAAATGGGCCGGCCGGCGCGTGGCCCGCCGCCCGTCACGGCTCGCGCGGCGCGAGCTCGCGGCTCAGCTTGGCGCCCGCGCGCAGCAGCAGCGCCGCGATGTCGTGCGCGCCGTGCTCCTCGGCGATGTCGAGCGGCGTCATGCCGGAGAGGTCCGGCAGGTTCGGATCGGCGCCGGCGTCGAGCAGCACCTCGACCGCCTCGTGGAAGCCCATCTCCGAGGCGAGTGCCACCGCGGTGGCGCCACGCTCGTCGCGCGCGTCGAGCGTGGCGCCGCGCGCGACCAGCAGCTCGACCGCCGGGATGTTCGATTCCTCGATCGCCGCCATGAGGAGCGTGCGCCCGCGCGGCCCGACCACCGTATCCACCGGCGTGGACGAGAGCATGCGGGCGAGCGCCGTGGTGTCGCCTTCCTCGAGCGCGTCGCGGATGCCGCGAAACTGCGCCTGCGTCGCTCCGCTTCGCACGCGCTGCACCGCCCAGCCGACATAGCCCGAGACGCCGTAGAGCACCGCCACGCCCCACAGCACGTGCGACGGCTCGATCGAGATGAGGAGCAGCGTCACCACGATCACCAGCGTCACCCAGAACGGCATCTGGCGGCGCAGGTTGATGTCCTTGCCGCTGTAGAAGCGCACGTTGGTCACCATCGTCACGCCCGCGTACACGGTGACCGCGGCCGCGAGCCACGGGACGTCGCTGCCATCGATGTGGTGCGCGTTGAAGACCCAGATCATGCCCGCGACGAGCGCCGCGGCCGCGGGACTGGGGATGCCGGTGAACCAGCGCTTGTCGGCGACGCCCAGCTGCGTGTTGAAGCGCGCGAGCCGCAGCGCCGCGCCCACGCAATAGACGAAGGCCGCGATCCAGCCGATGCGCCCGAGGCCGCGCAATGCCCATTCGTACATCAGCAGCGCGGGCGCCGCGCCGAAGGAAACCATGTCGGCGAGGCTGTCGTACTCGGCGCCGAAGGCGGACTGGGTGCGGGTGAGGCGCGCCACGCGGCCATCGAGGCCATCGAGCACCATCGCCACGAACACCGCCACCGCGGCCTGCTCGAAATGGCGGTTCATCGCCTGCACGATGGCGAAGAACCCGGCGAAGAGCGCGACCGTGGTGAAGAGGTTCGGCAGCAGGTACACCCCGCGCCTGCGGGCCCGCTCGAGGGTCGGCTTCGCGGAGCGCCGGAGCGGAACGGCCATCGGGGCGCGTCAGGCCGGAGGAAAGCCGGGCAGCTCGGCGAGGATGCGCGAGCCGGCCTTCACCTTGTCGCCGATCGCGACGCGCGGCCGCGCATCCACGGGAAGGTAGACGTCCACGCGCGAGCCGAAGCGGATGAAGCCGAAGCGCTCGCCGCGCGCGAGGCGATCGCCCGCCTTCGCGTAGCAGAGGATGCGCCGCGCGACGAGCCCCGCGATCTGCACGCACGTGACGTCGGCCCCGGCATCGGTGCGCAGGTGCAGCGCATTCCGCTCGTTGCCCGAGGAGGCCTTGTCGAGCGCGGCATTGAGGAACGTGCCGGCGCTGTACGTGACGTTCTGCACCAGCCCGTCCACCGGCGAGCGGTTGGAGTGGACGTTGAACACGTTCATGAAGATGCTCACCTTGAGCGCGTCGCGCTGCAGGTAGGGATCGCGCTCCTTGCCGACCACCAGCACGCGCCCGTCGGCGGGGCACAGCACCAGGCCCGCGCCCTGCGGCACCTCGCGCGCCGGGTCGCGGAAGAACTGCAGCACGAAGAGCGCCACGGCCCACAGGACCAGCGACCACCATCCGAAGAAGTATGCCGCCACCGCCGCCACGATCACCGCGATGGCGAGGTGCGGCCATCCCTCCTTCGCGATGATCGGGTGCGGGTAGGGTGTCATCGCCGTCAGCTGGTGGAGCGGTCGACCAGCTTGTTCTTGCGGATCCACGGCATCATGGCGCGCAGCTTCTCGCCCACCTTCTCGATGTCGTGCTCGGCGAGGAGCCGCCGCTTCGCGTTCAACGTCGGCGCCCCGGCGCGGTTCTCGAGGATGAAGTCGCGCGCGTACTCGCCGTTCTGGATGCGCGCGAGGATCTCCTTCATCGCCGCTCGCGCCGGCTCACCCACCACTTTCGGGCCGCTCACGTACTCGCCGAACTCGGCGTTGTTGGAGATCGAGTAGTTCATGTTGGCGATGCCGCCCTCGTAGATCAGGTCGACGATGAGCTTGGTCTCGTGCAGGCACTCGAAGTACGCCATCTCCGGCGCGTAGCCCGCCTCGACCAGCGTCTCGTAGCCCGCCTTGATGAGCTCGACGATGCCGCCGCAGAGCACGGTCTGCTCGCCGAAGAGGTCGGTCTCGGTCTCCTCGCGGAAGTTGGTCTCGATCACGCCGCCGCGCGCGGCGCCGATCGCCGCCGCGTACGAAAGCGCGAGGTCCTTCGCCTTGCCGGAGGCGTTCTGGTGCACCGCGATCAAGGCCGGCACGCCGCCGCCCTGCGCGTAGGTCGAGCGCACCAGGTGGCCGGGGCCCTTGGGCGCGATCATGATCACGTCCAGGTCGGCGCGCGGCACGATCTGCTTGAAGTGGATGTTGAAGCCGTGCGCGAAGGCGAGCACCGCGCCCTTCTTGATGTGGGGCTCGATCGATTCGCGGTAGACCTCGGCGTGGTTCTCGTCGGGCAGCAGGATCATCACCAGGTCCGCGCCCTTCACCGCCTCGCCGATCTCCTTCACCGGGATCTTGGCCTTCGCGGCCTTCTCCCAGGAGGCGCCGCCCTTGCGCAGCCCCACGGTGACCTTCACGCCGGAGTCCTTGAGGTTCTGCGCGTGCGCGTGCCCTTGCGAGCCGTAGCCGATGATGGTGACCTTCTTGCCCTTCACGAGCGAGAGGTCGGCGTCCTTGTCGTAATAGACCTTCATTTCGTTGTTCCTTGGAAAGCGGATTGGGGAGACGGGTTCAGACTTTCAGGACCCACTCGCCGCGCCCGATGCCGGATACGCCGGTGCGCACGGTTTCCAGGATCGCGCTTCGGTCGAGCGCGTCGAGGAAGGCGTCGAGCTTCTCGGTGGTGCCGGTGAGCTCGATCGTGTAGGACTTGTCGGTGACGTCGAGGATGCGCCCGCGGAAGATGTCGGCGGTGCGCTTGATCTCCTCGCGGTCCTTGCCGCCGGCGCGCACCTTCACGAGCATCAGCTCGCGCTCGATGTGGCGGCCCTCGGAAAGGTCCACCACCTTCACCACGTCCACCAGCTTGTTCAGCTGCTTGGTGATCTGCTCGACGATCTCGTCCGAGCCGGTGGTGACGATGGTCATGCGCGAGAGGCTCGCGTCCTCGGTGGGAGCGACGGTGAGCGTCTCGATGTTGTAGCCCCGCGCGGAGAAGAGGCCCGCCACGCGCGAGAGAGCCCCTGCCTCGTTCTCCACGAGGATGGAGAGGATGTGTCGCATACGTTTAGCGCGCTCGGCCTTCTTCAGGCCCGTCGCGCGATTGTTTGGGAATCAGAGTTCTTCGGAGAGGATCATCTCCGACATGCCCTTGCCGCCGGGCACCATCGGAAAGACGTTCTCGGTCTGGTCGGTGATGAAGTCCATGAAGACGAGGCGGTCCTTCATGGCGAACGCTTCCCGGAGCGCGCCCTCCACGTCCGCGGGCTTGTCGATGCGCATGCCGACGTGGCCGTAGGCTTCCGCGAGCTTCACGAAGTCCGGCAGCGAATCCATGTACGACTCGCTGTAGCGGTTGCCGTGGAAGAACTCCTGCCACTGGCGCACCATGCCCATGTAGCGGTTGTTGAGGTTCACCACCTTCACCGGCAGGTGGTATTGCTTGCAGGTGGAAAGCTCCTGGATGCACATCTGGATCGAGGACTCGCCCGTGACGCACGCCACGTCAGCCTGCGGGAACGCGAGCTTCACGCCCATCGCATAGGGAAGCCCCACGCCCATCGTGCCCAGGCCGCCGGAGTTGATCCAGCGCCGCGGCTTGTCGAAGCGGTAGAACTGCGCGGCCCACATCTGGTGCTGGCCCACGTCGGAGGTGACGTACGCCTCGCCCTTGGTGATCTCGTAGAGCTTCTCGATCACGTATT
>JAICTR010000382.1 GCA_025936275.1 Burkholderiales bacterium | reverse complement strand
CTCGCCGCGTCGCGGGGAATATATTGCATGCGATAGGTCGCCCGGGACGATCAACGACGAAAATGCCGTACCGGACCTGCCCCAAATGCAAGCTCGGCCTCAGCGGAATCGAGGGACACCGCGAGATCGTGCTCGATTCGCGTGCCGGCACGGGCGATACCGGCCGCGTGCGTTTCCACTGTGCGCTGTGCGGTACGCACTGGCAGCGAAGCTACGTGGGCGACGGCCTCTTCCTGTGGAAGCCCGAGGCGCCGGAGCCGCGCGAGAACGGCTAGCGGCGCGTCACTTCGTCGCCTTGATCCACCGAGCGAACGCCTCCATGAACTTGCGCAGGAATTCGCGCGTGTCGGCGCTGGTCAACTGCCCCTGCGCGTCAACGAGGCTCGCGACGTTGCCGATGTAGGCCTCGGGCTGCTGCAGCGGCGGCATGTCGAGGAACACCAGCGACTGGCGCAGGTGATGGTTCGCGCCGTAGCCGCCGATCGCGCCGGGCGAGACGCTCACCACCGCCGCGGGCTTCTTCGCCCACACGCTCTTGCCGTACGGACGCGAGCCCACGTCGATCGCGTTCTTGAGCGGCCCGGGCACCGAGCGGTTGTACTCGGGCGTCACGAAGAGCACCGCATCGGCCGCGCGGATCTTCCTGCGGAATTCCTCCCACGCGGGCGGGAGCTTTCCTTCCTCGAGATCCGGGTTGTAGAGCGGCAAGTCGCCGATCTCGACGATCTCGCACTCCAGCCCCTGCGCGAGACCGCACATCGCCTTCGCGATCATCCGGTTGTACGAGCCCTTGCGAAGGCTGCCGACGACGACTGCGACTTTCATGGAATTCTCCATTGCGATTCATGCGGAAGCGAGCGTTTCGACCGGGAGTGGCAGCGCAGGTTCGGCGGGCGGCGGCACACGAAACGAAAGAGCCATGCCGGGGTTCGGCATGGCTCTCGATCTGGCGGAGAGAGAGGGATTCGAACCCTCGATACGGGTATAAGCCGTATAACGCCTTAGCAGGGCGCCCCCTTCGGCCACTCGGGCATCTCTCCGGCGAAGGCGAATTATAGCGGACCCATCGGCGAGCCGACGGCCCTCCCTACGACGAGCTCCGGCACGGCGAAGTTCCGGCGCGCTACCATTCACGGCGTTGCGTGACCGGACCCGCGAGCCATGGCCCACGACGAGACCGACTTCGACCAGCTCCTCAAGGAAGCGCGCGAATGGGATGCGCGCGACCGCCAGCGCCACAAGGCCATGATGCAGGATGACGCCGCGGCCCAGGCGTTTCCCACCGCCGCATCGCCCCCGCCGACCGTGTCGATCGAGGATCTGCAGAAGACGGTGTTGGCGGACGCCGGCACGGCGAGAAGGCCGGCCGTGAAAATGCACGCGGTCCAGGCCGCCAAGGCATTCCGGGACGTGCTGGAGACCGCCGCGAAGCGGCCCCGCGAGCAGGCGAAGGCGGAGCGCGCGAAGCGCAAGGGCGGCTGGGGCTGGATCATCTACCTCATCGCGGCCTACTTCCTCTTCAAGCACTTCCTGCGCTGATCCCCGGGACTCGAGCCTTGCGAGCTTCGGGCCGATTGCGCGCGCGGATCCTTGGGCTTGCGCTCGCCGCGTTCGTCGCAGCATGCGCGCAGGCTCCGGAGCGTCCGCACGCCGCTCGATCCGCCCACGCGGCGCCGCGCATCGTGCAGACCGCGCATCCGCTCGCGACGCGCGCGGCGCTGGAGATGCTCGATCGCGGCGGCAACGCCATCGACGCGCTGATCGCCGCGCAGATGATGCTGGGCCTCGTCGAGCCGCAGATGTCGGGCCTGGGCGGCGGATCGCTGGTGCTCTACTGGGACGCGTCGCGCCGCAAGCTCTCGGTGCTGGACGGCCTCGCCGCGGCGCCGGCGCGCGTCACCGCGAGCCTGCGCACCGCGCTCGACGGATCGCTGCTGCCGCGCGATGCGGTGGTGACCGGCGGACGCTCGGTCGCCGTGCCGGGGACGCTGCCGGTGCTCGCCGAGGCGCATCGCCGCCATGGACGGCTTCCGTGGGCGGTGCTCTTCGAGCCGGTTATCACGCGCGCGGAAACCGGCTTCGCGCTTCCCGAGTACCTGCATCGCATCGTCGAGCTCGACCACGTCGATCCGCGCGCGACGCCCGACCTCGCGATGTACTTCGATGCGCAAGGACATGCGCTCCCGATCGGCACCCCGATTCGCAATCCGCGATACGCACAGACGCTGCGGCGCGTCGCCGCGCGCGGCGTGGAGGGGATGCTGGGCGATGGTGGCGCGGAGCGCATCGTCGCCGCCGCTCAGCACGGGCCGTTGCCATCGCTCATGACCGCCGACGACCTGCGCGCCTATCGGCCGGTCGAGCGGGAGGCGATCTGCGCGCCGTTCCTCGCCTATCGCGTGTGCACCGTGCCGCCGCCTTCGTACGGCGGCATCTACCTCTTGCAGATGCTGCAGATGGTGGAGGACCGCGCCGGCGGGCGCTACGACTTCGGCGATGCGGCGTTCGTGCACCTCTTCCTCGAGGCGGGACGGCTCGCGCGCGCCGATCGCGCGAAGTACGTGGGCGATCCGGATTTCACGCCGGTGCCGACCGCGGGGCTGGTCGCGGGCGAATACGCGCTCGAGCGCGCGCGAACGATCGACGCGAACGCCGCGAATCCCGCGCCGAAAGCCGGCGAGCCGCGCGGTGCGCAGCTCGGGCTTGCGCCCGCCGAGCCGCTCGCCATGGGCGGCACGAGCCAGCTCACCATCGCCGACGACGAGGGCGACGTCGCCGTGATGACCACCACCATCAACCTCGGCTTCGGCGCGCGCCTGATGGTGGATGGCTACGTGCTGAACGATGCGCTGATCAATTTCTCCGCGGCGCCGCGGCCCGGCGATCGCGCCGCGAACGCGATGGCGCCGCGCAAGCGGCCCTATACCTCGATGGCGCCGGCGATCGTGTTCGATGCTTCAGGCGAGCCCTTCGCCGCGGGGGGATCGGCGGGCGGCGGACCGATTCCCGACTACGTGAGCCAGGCCTGGATCGCGATGCTCGCCAACCGCGCGACGCCGGCAGAGGCGGTGGAAATGGCTCACTACT
>JAICTR010000536.1 GCA_025936275.1 Burkholderiales bacterium | reverse complement strand
CCGAGGTGAAGCAGTTCGCGCAGCGCATGGAGCAGGACCACTCCAAGGCGAACGAGGAGATCCGCCAGCTCGCGCAGGAGAAGGGCGTCACGATGCCCGCGGGACCGAAGCTCGCCGACAACCACGAGGCGAGCAAGCTCTCCAAGCTGCAGGGCCAGGAGTTCGACCGCGCCTACATGGACCACATGGTGAAGGACCACAAGAAGGACGTGAAGGAGTTCCAGAAGGAAGCGCAAAAGGCGAAGGACCCGGACGTGAAAGCCTTCGCGCAGAAGACCGCGCCGGTGCTCGAGGAGCACCTGCAGCTCGCGCAGAACGCCGACGCCGCGGTGGGCGGCAAGGCCGCGAAGAAGGGCAACAAGGAAGCGAAGAACGACAAGGCCGCGAAGAGCCCGGCCAAGTCGGATACCGCGAAGGCGAGCTAGTCGCGGATCTCCTGCAGCAGCCACTCGGTCGGGATCTCTCGGCCGAGTCCCGCCGCGCGCGCCGCCTCGTAGGCGCGTCCGGCGACGGCGTGGAATTGCGCGCCCTGCAGGTTTCCCCGCTCGCTCCACGTGACCTGGGCCGCCGACGTGCGGCCCTTCTTGCGTCCGTCGAGGATCTCGGCGAGATACACGACCTTGTCCGGCAGCGCGACGCCACGCGAATCGGGACGCCGCGTTGATCCGCCCACCGTCCACGCCAGGTACTCGTCGTCCAGCGCGAGCTCCGGATGGCCGTCGGGTGACGGCGCGTTGCCGAAGCGCAGGTAGACGTCGACGCGATCGAGCGTCGCCGCATCGAGCCTCCCGCCGCCGCCCACGTTGATCACGTGCGTGCCCGGCTCGACGAGCCGTCCTTCGAGCACCGGCACCGCGGAATCGGTCACCGCCGCGACGATGTCCGCGCCGCGGTAGATCTCCGCCGCGGAATCGCAGGCGACCGCTTCGATGCCATGGCGCTCCGCCATCTCGCGCGCGAACGCTTCGCGATGCTCGCGCGTGGGGCTGTACACCTGCAGCCGCTCGATCGGCCGCACGCAGAGGAGCGCCTCGACGTGCGAGCGCGCCATGCCGCCGGAGCCCAGCATGCCGAGCACGCGCGCGCCCTCCTTCGCCATGTGCTTCGCGCCGATCGCGCCGTCGGCGCCGACGCGCATGTGCTGCAGGATGCCGTCGTTCACGATCGCGAGCGGCTCGCCGTTTTCCGTGGAGAAGAGCAGCACGAGGCCGCAGAAGCGGCCGGGGCGCACGCAGTATTTCTCCTCGGTCACCACGTCGCCGCGGCGCTCGCGATAGACCACGTCGGACTTCATGCGGATCGCGAAGTAGCCCGCGGTGCTGCCGCCTTCCATCGTTCCCCAGCGATAGGTCTTCGCCGGATCGCCGGTGGGGATGCGCAGGTCGATGCGCGGGCGGCAGATGCCGCGCCCTTCGGCGAGCCCGCGGTACGAGGCTTCGAGCGCCGCGATGGTGTCGCGCATCGTGAGCACCCGCGCGACCGTGGCGTTGTCGATGAGGAGCGTCACGGCGCGCCGCGGCCGGGGAGGTCGTCCATATGTAAGAAATTGTATTCCCTGACCACCGTTGCCCCTG
>JAICTR010000373.1 GCA_025936275.1 Burkholderiales bacterium | reverse complement strand
CCGGACGTTGCCGAACCCGCCCGCGATCATGATCGGTTTGTGGTAGCCGCGCACCTCGCGGCCGTTCGGTCCGCCGACCTCCATCTCGAACGTCCGGAAGGTCCCGCACAGCGCCGGCCGGCCGAATTCGGTGTTGAACGCCGCGGCGCCGATGGGCCCGTCGAGCATGATCTCCAGCGCGCTCGCCATGCGCGGATTCGACTCGCGCGGCGTTTCCCATGGCTGCGGCAACGTCGGGATGCGCAGGTGGGACACGCTGAAACCGCACAATCCGGCTTTCGGTTTTCCGCCGCGCCCGGTCGCGCCCTCGTCGCGGATCTCGCCGCCCGCGCCGGTGCCCGCGCCCGGATGCGGCGCGATGGCGGTCGGATGGTTGTGCGTCTCGACCTTCATCAGGATGTGCGTCGCGTCGAGCTTGTGCGTCCACGTGCCGGAGCCGTCGGGCTGCAGGCGCTCGACCTCGGCGCCCTTCATCACCGCGGCGTTGTCCGAGTAGGCGACGATCGTGCCGCGCGGGCTCTGGCGATGGGTGTTCCTGATCATCGCGAAGAGCGAGTGCTCCTGCGCCACGCCGTCGACGGTCCACGACGCGTTGAAGATCTTGTGGCGGCAATGCTCGGAGTTCGCCTGCGCGAACATCATGAGCTCCACGTCGGTCGGATTGCGGCCGAGGCGCGTGAAGCTCGCGGCGAGGTAGTCGATCTCGTCGGCCGCGAGCGCGAGGCCCATCTCGCCGTTGGCGCGCTCGAGCGCGGCGCGCCCGCCGCCGAGCAGGTCGATGGTGGCGAGCGGCCGAGGCGCGGCGTGGCGGAAGAGCGCCGCCGCATCCTCGAAGCGCGCGACGACGGTCTCGGTCATGCGGTCGTGGATCGCGCGCGCGATGGCGGCGCGGTCGCCGGCGGAAAGCGGGCTGCGCGTTTCCGCGTGGAACGCCACGCCGCGCTCGATGCGCGCGACATTGGCAAGGCCGCAATTGCGCGCGATGTCGGTCGCCTTCGAGGACCACGGCGATACGGTGCCGAAGCGCGGCAGCACCAGGAAGAGCTCGCCGCGCGCTGGCGCCGGGGCGGGCGTTCCGTAGGTGAGGAGCCGCTCGAGCACCTCGCGCTCCGAAGCCGTGAGCGAGGCATGCAGCGCGACGAAATGGAGGAAGCGCGCGTCGAGCGTGAACGACGCGGCCAGCTCGCGCGGCAGGGCGGCGCGAAGCTTCTCGATGCGGAAGGGGGAGAGCGCAAGCGCGCCGGGCAGCGTCAGGACTTGCTGCAGCGGCGCATCTTGCGGATTCATGGGGGAATTATACCGGAGCGGTCATCTTCCCCCGGGGCGGGTCAGTCGCCGGCGGCGAGGTGTCCGTCGAGCTTCGCGGAACGCTTTTCGCGGCGCGCGAAAAGCGCCGAGGTGGCGCGCGCGATGCGCGCGAGCCTGTCGCCGATCGCATAGCCGATCGCGTAATCGCGCTCGCCGCCGGCGAGCCGGATGCGCTCCTCGAGCGGGAGCAACTCGGTGTTCATGTCGTCGTGGGCCACGGGGCCTCCTTGTGGGAAGTGGGCGGGAAGCGCGGGGTCGCGCCTCTGCCTCGCTTTCCAAGATAAGGCCTTTGCTGCACCGCAACAACCGAGTTGTTTTGCGGCGATGGCGCAAAGAATTTGCGCTCTGCGGTCAAGCGGAGACCAAAGCCGAAACACGGAGACCACGGAGAGCACGGAGGACACGGAGAAAGGCAAAACCAGTCGGGAGTTCGACGCATGGTCCCGCTGCCCCGAATGTCGAGCCCCACCCTACTTGCCCTGCTTTTCCTCCGTGTCCTCCGTGCTCTCCGTGGTCTCCGTGTTCCAGCTTTAATCCCGTGCGGGCGTAGCCGCGCGGTCGCCCGGCACGAGCGCGAGGTACTCCTCGAGCGAGCCGCCGGCGATCGGCTTCACCATCACGATGAGCTCGTTCACCTTGCGCCCCATCGCGACCCCGCTTCGCCGGCGCGTCTCCACGTAGCCCTGGCGGCGCCAGAAGCGCTCGGCGCGGTCGTTGCCGGCGAGGGCGCCGAGGCGAAGCCAATGCGCGCCTTGCCCGCGCATCCACGATTCGAGCCCGCCATAGGCGCGTTGCGCGATGCCGCTGCCGTGCAGCGGCTCGGACACGAGGAAGAGGCCCACATGCCATACATGCGGCGCGAGGAGGTCCTCGATCACGTCCGCCACCGCGACGAGATCCGCTTCCCGCGCGCGGAAGCCGAGCACCCGCTTGCGCGTGAAAGTCATTTCAGGCGGCGGGCGCCGCTCGAAGGTCTCGCGCGCCGCGTTCGGCCCCGGCGCTTCGCCGAGCACGACGTGGAAGTACGACGGCGTCGCCTCGTAGACCCGCTGCAGCGGGTCGAGGTCGCCGTGATCGAGCTCGAACGCGGCGATCCCCTCGCCTTCGAAGAGCGGCGTCACGTCAACGGTGCCGGTCCCGCTCGTGGCGCGCGAGGCTGAAGACCGGGAGCGTGAGATCCCACACGATCGCCGCGATGCGCAGCACCGCGATCGTCGCCATCGCGACCAGTGCGGCGGCGGTGCGATCGATCGGTCCCTGCAGGAGGAGATAGACGATCGCGCCGATGATCGCCGCGGTGGCATAGAGCTGCCCCTTGCGCAGCACCAGCGGGATCTCGGCGCTCAGCACGTCGCGCAGCACGCCGCCCGCAACCCCGGTGAGCACGCCCATCAGCACCACGACCACGCCGGAAAGGCCGCGCGCCTCGGCGATCTGCGCGCCGCTCACGGTGAAGAACGCGAGGCCGAGGGCATCGGCGATGGCGAGCGAGAGCGCCGGGGGACGGAAGCGACGCGCCCATGCGACGGTCGCGAGCGCCGCGGCGATGATCACGTAGAGGTAGGCGGGGCGCGCCACCCAGAACACGGGGTGACGGTCCATCAGCAGGTCGCGGAGCGTGCCGCCGCCGATGGCGGTCACGCTCGCGATCACCACCACGCCGACAAGATCGAGGTTCTTGCGGCCCGCGGCGAGCGCGCCGCTCACCGCGAACACCGCGACGCCGGCGAAATCCAGCAGCCCGGGGATCACCCGGCGAGGATCTGCCAGGCGACGCCCACCTGGGCGGCGAAGCCTCCGGCGAAGGCGAGCGTGCGCAGCCACGGCACGGCGAAGGT
>JAICTR010000229.1 GCA_025936275.1 Burkholderiales bacterium | reverse complement strand
ATGAACATCGCGGAGACGCGCGCGCCGCAGGACGGGCGGATCTCGCTCATGCTCTCGGGGCACCAGGTCGACTTCCGCGTCTCCTCGCAGCCCACGACGCACGGCGAGAACATCGTGCTGCGCATCCTCGACCGCGACAAGGGCATCGTGCCGCTCGAGGACCTGGGCCTGCACACCGAGGACCTGAAGACGCTCAAGCTGATGCTGGCGCGCCCCGAGGGCATCATCCTCGTGACGGGGCCGACCGGCAGCGGCAAGACGACGACCCTGTACTCGATCCTCAACTACATCAACACCGAGGGCATCAACATCATGACCCTCGAGGACCCGGTCGAGTACCCGATGGCGATGATCCGCCAGACCTCGGTGAACGAGGTGGTGAAGCTCGACTTCGCCTCGGGCATCCGCTCGATGATGCGCCAGGACCCGGACGTGATCCTGGTGGGCGAGATCCGCGACCAGGAGACCGCCGAGATGGCGTTCCGCGCGGCCATGACCGGCCACCAGGTGTACTCCACGCTGCACACCAACTCCTCCATCGGCGCGATCCCGCGCCTCATGGACCTCGGCGTGCTGCCCGACATCATGGCGGGCAACATCATCGGCGTGGTGGCGCAGCGCCTGATGCGCAAGCTCTGCCCGCACTGCAAGTCGCCGTACACGCCGGATCCCGCCACGCGCCGCCTGCTGGGCGTCGATGCCGACGACGAACGCCCGGTGTACCAGGCGGTAGGATGCGCGCGCTGCGACAACGTGGGCTACAAGGGACGCGTCGCGATCATGGAGCTCTTCAAGCTCGACTCGGAGATCGACGAGCTCATCGCGCGCCGCGCCACCGGCCGCGAGATCCGCGCCGCGGCGAGCGCCAAGGGCTTCCGCTCGCTCGCCGAGGACGCGATCTCGCGCGTCCTCCTCGGGCAGACGAGCCTCGAGGAGATCTCGCGCGTGGTGGACCTCACCGACCGCGTGCTGTAGGGACGCGCCGGGAGCCATGGCCCTCTTCGCCTACCGCGCCGTGGATGCCGACGGGCGCATCTCGAGCGGCAACCTCGACGCGGTGAACGCCATCGACCTGGAGCTGCGCCTGAAGCGCCTCGGGCTCGACCTCGTCACCTTCGACCCGGTGAAGCGCTCCGCCGCGCGGCGCACGCGCCACGTCTCGCGCACCGAGCTCATCGCCTTCTGCTTCCACCTCTCGCAGCTCCTCAAGGCGGGCGTGAACATCATCGAGGCGCTCACCGACCTGCGCGACACCGTGGACAATCCGGGCTTCCGGCAGGTGATCGCCTCGCTCCTCGAGGACATCGAGGGCGGCCTCAAGCTTTCGGAGGCGATGGCGAACCATCCGTACTGCTTCGATACGGTATTCGTCGCGCTGGTGCGCGCCGGCGAGCAGAGCGGCCAGATGACCGAAGTGCTCGACCAGCTCTCCGAGAACCTCAAGTGGCAGGACGAGATCGCCTCGCAGGCGCGCCGCGCGCTGGTCTACCCGTCGATCGTCTTCACGGTGATCATCGCGGTGATCTTCATCCTCATGATCTTCCTCGTGCCGCAGCTCGCCGCGGCGTTCCGCACCATGGTGCCGAAGCTGCCGAAGGAGACCGCGGTGCTGGTCGCGCTCTCCGGCGTCTTCGTGCGCTGGTGGTACCTCCTGATCGGCAT
The DNA here is from genome assembly GCA_025936275.1 of Burkholderiales bacterium. Classification (GTDB taxonomy): domain Bacteria; phylum Pseudomonadota; class Gammaproteobacteria; order Burkholderiales; family Usitatibacteraceae; genus Usitatibacter. The sequence goes on along the minus strand of JAICTR010000229.1, from coordinate 3,377 downwards.
CCCCACCGCGCTCGCGGTGGGCTCCTTCGTCTTCGCGCGCACCAACGAAGGGGCGCAGCGCGCGATCGACGGGCTCTCGCTCAGGCTCCCGGTGCTGGGGGCGATCCGGCAGAAGATCATCCTCGCGCGCTTCTCGACCTACTTCGCGATGCTCTACCGCTCCGGCATCAGCGTGCTCGACTGCATCCAGATCTGCGAGAAGATCGTCGGCAATCGCGTGATGGAGGAAGGCCTGCAGAAGGTCGGGCGCAGCATCTCGGAGGGGCAGGGCATCTCGCAGGCGTTCATCGCGACCAAGCTCTTCCCGCCGCTGGTGCTGCGCATGCTGCGCGTGGGCGAATCCACCGGCGGGCTCGACTCGGCGCTCCTCAACGTGAGCTATTTCTACAACCGCCAGGTGCGCGAGGGCATCGACCGGCTGCAGCAGATGCTGGGCCCGGCGACCACCATCGTGCTCGGCCTGCTCATCGTCGCGATCCTCTACTCGATCTTCCTGCCGATCTACGACGTGATCGCGAAGATCAAGTTCTAGCCGCATGGCGCACTTCATCTACCTCACCAACTCGCGGCTCGTGAGCATGGTGACGCGCGGCAAGCGCATCGCCTCGCGCCGCGAGTTCGACGCCACCGCGCCGGCGGCGGCGGAATTCGAGCCCTACCTCGCCAACCTGCGCCGCGAGCCGGTGCACCTCCTCACCGACCTCGCCGAGGAGGACTTCCGCCTCGATGCCATCCCGCACGTCGGCGCGCGCGACCGCGAGGCGATCCTCGCGCGCAAGCTCGCGCAGATGTTCCGCAACACGCCGTTCCGTTACGCGGTGGTGCAGGGACGCGAGCCCGAGGGCCGGCGCGACGACCGCGTGCTCTACACCGCGATCACCAACCCCGAGGTGCTGCGCCCGTGGCTCGAGGCGATCGAGCGGTTGCGCGTCCCGCTCGGCGGCATCTACTCGGCGGCCGTGTTCAGCAGCTCGCTCCTGCCGGCGCTGAACCTGCTCTTCCCGCACACGCTGCTCGTCACCTTCACGCCCGGCGGCGCGATGCGCCAGACCTATTTCCGCGAGCAGGAGATCAAATTCAGCCGCCTCACGCCGATCGATCCCGAGGAGGGCCAGAGCCTCGGCACGCTGATCTCCGAGGAGACGACGCGCACCTGGCAGTACCTCGACAGCCTGCGGCATTTCGCCGAGAACGACCGGCTCGAGGTCTGCGTGCTGCTGCATGCGAGCGACCGCGTGCTGGTGCAGCCGTCGCTGCGCGACTTCGCGCAGATCCAGCACCACATCCTCGACATGGACGAGGTCGGCGCGCGCCTCGGCATCCGCCCGCCGCCGGCGGGCTCGACCGCCGAGGAGGTGTTCGTGCACCTCTTCCTCGCGCGGCCCGGGCGCAACCACTTCGCGTCCGCCGAGATGCGCCGCTTCGACACGCTGCGGCGCGCGCGCTTCGCATTGCGCCAGGCCGCGGCGCTCGCGTTCGCCGGCTGCCTCGCGGGCGCGGTCTGGAACGTCGACCGGGCGCTCGAGACCAGCGACCACGACGTGCGCGTCGAGAGCGACCTCAGCAAGGCGAACCAGGAATACGATGCCGTCACGCGCGCGATGCCGTCGTTCGGCGTGGGCGGCTCGACCATGCGCGATTCGGTCGCCTTCTACAACGCCGCGATCCGCGGCTTTCCGCGCGTCACCGATTTCGCCGCGACCCTCTCCCACGTCCTGGACCGCCATCCGGAGATCCGGCTCGGCCAGCTCGCCTGGATCGCGAGCGACGATCCCAAGGCGCTGCCGGTGGTCTCGAAGGCGGGCACCGGCGAGCCGCCCCCGGTGCGCGCGGTGACCGCGGAGCCGCCCTCGCCGCGACCCACGGCCGACGAGGCGTTCGCCGGCGGCCGCTACGAGGTGGCGCTGGTCGCGGGCACGGTGCGCGTCGCGAACAACGATTTCCGCGGCGCGCTCGCCGAGGTGAATCGCCTCGCCGAGGAGCTCGCGGCGCTGCCCGGCACGCAGGCCGACATCGTGCAAAGCCCCCTCGACACGAGCTCGCGCGCGCAGATCGAGGGCCGGCATTCCGAGCACGAATCGCGGACCATGGAGCCGCGCTTCGTGCTGCGCGTGGTGCGCGACCACGGGGAGATCGGCTCGTGAACGCGGTCTTCTCCGCGGAGGGATGGAAGGCGCTGCGCGCCACCTGGGCGCTGCTCGCGGCCGCGGTGGTGTGCGGCGCGGCGCTCGTCTACGCGAGCCACTGGTACGGTCTCAAGGAAAAGCGCGACAGCCTCGCCGCCGCGCAACGCCTGCAGGAGGCGCGCGCGCGCCTCGACAGCGCGCGCCGCGAGCGCGACAACCTCAACGAATCGGCGGGCGTGTTCCGCACGCTCGTGGCGCGCGGCCTGCTGGAGCGCGAGCACCGCCTCGACCTGGTCGAGAAGGTGAACGTGCTGCGCTCGCGCTACCAGCTCTTCAGCCTCGACTACGAGATCGCGCCGCAACGCACGCTGCCGCTCGCCGGCGGCCGGGTGTTTCCCTCGGTGGACGTGCTCGCGAGCCGCGTGAAGCTGCGCGCCAAGGCGCTGCACGAGGGCGACCTCCTCGGCTTCATCGACGAGCTGTCGCGCTCGCGCCAGGGCTTCTACCCGGTGGAGCAGTGCACGCTGCACCGCCTGCCGGCGCCGCCCGAGGAGCTCGCCGCGCACGTCGAGGGCGATTGCACGCTCGAGTGGATCACGCTGCGCGACAAGGGCAAGCACCATGATTAGCCGCGTCGCGCTGCTGCTCGCCACGCTCGCCGCCTGCGCCGCGCACGCCGACGACCTTGGGCGCCTCTTCTACACGCCCGCCGAGCGCGAGCAGCTCGACCGCCTGCGGCGCGGCGAGGAAGTGCAGGCCGCCGCGGCCCCTTCCGGCGGGCGCCATGCCGTGACCGGCTACGTGCAGCGCAGCGACGGGCGCGGCGTGGTGTGGATCGACGGGCGTCCGGTGGTGGTGAGCGGCCCCGGGGCGAAGCGCATCTTCGATCCGCGCGAGGTGAACGCGTATTCGCGCAGCGCCGACGAGGTGAAGATCGAGCGCGAGCGCTGAGTCAAGCGCACGCCGCGCGGCGGCAATCTCGGTTTAGGCGCGACGCCGCGCCGCTTCCGTCGCATGCTGCATGCCTTCGTGGCGTTGGACGGAGGCGCTCGTGGCCGCGCGGATCCATCTTCCCGCACGCTTGCAGCGAGGCGCGTTCCTCCTCCTCGCCGTGCTCCTCGTGGTGACGGCAATCGCTGCGTTGCTCGCCGGGGCGGGCTTCCGGCAGGGCGATGCGCGTGCCCGTTTCACCGAGCGCGCGCTCGCCGCGGCGCGCGAAGCGCTGATCGCCTACGCCGCTGGACGTCCGAT
>JAICTR010000245.1 GCA_025936275.1 Burkholderiales bacterium | reverse complement strand
GGTATGCGAAGAGGAGCTCGCGCCCGGGACTACCGCGGCGCCCGGACCCAGGTCCGTCGTGGTCGTCGTGCTGCTGCCGGCGCGCGCGAGCGGCACGCTCGGGATGCACCCGGCCGGCTGCGTGTTGGCCGCGTCCATGCACTTCGGCGCGCCCTCCGGAATATTGACGGTGAAAGTCTCGGCGCGCGCGGCGCCGTAGGCCGCGAGCAGCGAAGCGGCGAGAAGACTCAGCGTGAAGTTCTTGCGGTTCATATCGATCCCTCCTTGATGGATTCGTGTGAGGCAGCGGGGCGCGGCGCGGGTTGCGCTGCCTGCGCCACCCGGGCGGGAGGCATCCGGACGGCATGCTCCATGCGGACCATCGCGTGAGCCGAAACCTACAAATGCAGTGCGCGGGCACCTACATTCGAGGGTGATTCCTGTAGGATTTCTCCGTCGACCCCGTAGTGAAACGCCCTGCCCGGATTCAGCTCCGCGACCCAGGAAAGACATGACGACGCAATCGAAGAAGGTCTTCATCCGCACCTTCGGGTGCCAGATGAACGAGTACGACTCGGAGAAGATGGCCGACGTGCTCGCCGCCGCCGAAGGTTTCGAGAAGACCTCGGATCCGGCGGATGCCGACCTCATCCTTTTCAACACCTGCTCGGTGCGCGAGAAAGCGCAGGAGAAGGTGTTCGCCGACTTGGGCCGCATGAAACCGCTCAAGCGCGCGCGTCCCGGCGTGCTGATCGGCGTCGCCGGCTGCGTCGCGAGCCAGGAAGGCGAGGAGATCGTCCGCCGCGCGCCGTACGTGGACCTGGTCTTCGGCCCGCAGACATTGCACCGCCTGCCGCAGCTCCTCGCGCAACGCCGCGCGACGGGCGAGCCGCAGGTCGACATCTCCTTTCCCGAGACCGAGAAGTTCGACCACCTTCCGCCCGCGCGCGTCGAGGGTGCGTCGGCGTTCGTCTCGATCATGGAAGGCTGCAGCAAGTACTGCAGCTTCTGCGTCGTGCCCTACACGCGCGGCGAGGAAGTCTCGCGCCCGCTCGCCGACGTGATGCGCGAGGTGCGCCACCTCGCCGCCTCGGGCGTGAAGGAAATCACGCTCCTCGGCCAGAACGTGAACGCCTATCGCGGCGAGCTCGAAGACGGCGAGGTGGTGGACTTCGCTTTCCTTCTCGCGCAAATCGCGAAGGTGGAAGGCCTCGAGCGCCTGCGCTACACCACCTCGCACCCGCTCGAATTCACGCAGCGCCTGATCGACGCGTACACGAAGCTGCCGAAGCTGGTCTCGCAGGTGCACCTGCCGGTGCAATCCGGCTCGGACCGCGTGCTTGCGGCGATGAAGCGCAACTACACGGCGATGGAGTACCGCTCCATCATCCGGCGCCTGCGAGCGGCGCGTCCGGACATCTCGATCTCCAGCGACTTCATCGTCGGCTTTCCCGGCGAGAGCGACGCGGACTTCGAGCAGACGATGAAGCTCGTCGAGGACGTGCGCTTCGACGGCTCGTTCAGCTTCATCTACAGCCCGCGACCCGGCACGCCCGCGGCGAGCCTCGCCGACGAGACGCCGCACGCGGTGAAGCTCGGGCGCCTGCAGCGCCTGCAGGAGCGCCTGCACGCGCTCTCGCTCGAGTATTCAAGCGCCATGGTCGGCACGCGCCAGCGCGTGCTGGTCGAGGGCCCGTCGCGCAAGGACGCGGGCGAGCTCGCGGGGCGCACGGACAACAACCGCGTGGTCAACTTCGCCGGCCACGCGCGGCTCGTCGGTCGTTTCGTCGACCTCGAGATCACGCAAGCCCTGCCGCACAGCCTGCGCGGGCGCGCGATCGTCGCCGAGCCGGTCTCCCTTTGATTTCGAAGTTGCAACGAGAAGGAGTTTTCATGATCCACGTTTCCCTCTCCTCGATCCTGCGTCGCTTCGCGCTTCCCGCGCTGCTCGGCGTGAGCCTCGCCGCCGGCGCCGGAATGCCGACGGACCCGAACGAGCCGGCGCAGGGCGCGCCGATCACGCCCGAGCCCTCGGCGACCACGCCGGGCGCGCCCGCGAAGGCGCCCGCGCCGGGACCGGCCGCGCGCCCGTTCCGCGAGGTGGTGAAGGATGCGAAGGAAGACGCGGGCTTCTTCAACGTGTGGAAGCAGGGCGACCGCGCGTGGATCGAGATCCGTCCCGAGCAGCTCGAGAAGCCGTTCTTCTTCACCGTCGTGCGCACGCACGGCGTGGGCGAGAAGATGATCATCGCGGGCCTCATGGGCGCGCGCCACATCGCCTACTTCAAGAAGGTGAACGGGCACGTGCAGCTCATCGCCAAGAACACGCGCTTCCGCGCGCGGGCCGGCACGCCCACCGAGCGCGCGGTGGAGGAGAGCTTCTCCGATAGCCTCCTCGCCTCGGCGCCGATCGCGAGCCAGCCGAACCCGAAGGACCAGGGCTTCCTCGTGGAAGTGAACGCCCTGCTCCTGAACGACATCCCGGGCGCCTCGACGCAGCTGGACGGCGCGTTCCACATTCCCTACGCGCTCGACGGCCGCAACTCCAGCCTGGTGCGCGTGGATGCGGACGACGACGAGACCGGCTTCGACGTGTCGCTGCACTTCTCGGTCTCGAAGATGCCTTCGCCGGGCCCCGATTCCAACGTGCGCCCGCCGCTCACGACGCCCGATCCGCGCAGCCTCTTCCTCGGCTATCGCTACAACTTCGCCGAGCTGCCCGCGCCGATGCATCCGCGCGTGGCCGACGAGCGTGTGGGCTACTTCACCACCAGCTTCACGGACTTCACCAACGACCTCGATCCGAACCCGAACGTCCACTACATCAACCGCTGGCGCCTCGAGAAGAAGGACCCCAACGCGGCGCTCTCCGAGCCGGTGAAGCCGATCGTGTATTGGATCGACCGCAACATCCCGGTGAAATACCGCAAGCCCATCGAGGAAGGCGTGCTCGAGTGGAACAAGGCCTTCGAGCGCATCGGCTTCAAGGACGCGATCCAGGTGAAGGTGCAGCCCGACGACGCGAAGTTCGAGACGGCGGACGTGGGCCACGCGACGATCCGCTGGTACCTCTCCACCGACGGCGGCCCCGCCATCGGCCCGAGCCACGTCGATCCGCGCACCGGCGAGATCCTCGACGCGGACATCGTCTTCACCGACATCTTCGCGCGTAGCAGCCGCCGCTTCGTGGTGGAGGACCTGCCGCACAAGGCGTCCGGCACGGCGCTCCCCTCGATCGCGATGGGTAACGGCTCCCAGTACTGCGACTACGCGCAGCAGGCGGAGAACGAGGCGGACTTCGCGCTCGACGTTCTCGAAGCGCGCGGCGAGCTCGATCCCTCGAGCCCCCAGGCCGAGAGGTTCGTGGACGACTACGTGCGCCAGGTGATCGCGCACGAGGTGGGCCACACGCTGGGGCTTCGCCACAACTTCCGCTCCTCCACGGCGTACACGCCCGCGGAGCTCGAGGACCCCGACTTCACCAAGCGCAACGGCGTCACCGCCTCGGTGATGGACTACGCGCCGTTCAATATCGCGGTGAAGGGCGAGGCGCAGGGCGACTACGTGAACGAGGGCCTCGGCCCCTACGACTACTGGGCGATCGAGTACGGCTACAAGCCGCTCGACGGCGCGAACGAGAAGCAGGCGCTCGCGAAGATCGCGGCGCGCGGCTCGAAGGAGCCGTGGCTCGCCTACGGCACGGACGAGGACGGTTTCGTCGGCGGCTCGCCGCAGGGCATGGATCCCACGGTGAACGTGTGGGACCTTTCCAGCAGCCCGCTCGACTACTACCGCAAGCGCCTCGCGCTCTCGCGTGAGCTGTGGACGCGCCTCGAGGCGAAGCAGCTCCAGCCGGGCGAGACGTACGACAGCCTGCGCCGCAGCTTCCTCGCGGGCTTCAACCAGCTCGCGCGCGGCCTCATCCCAGCGACCAAGTACATCGGCGGCATCGTGCAGGTGCGCGACCGCGCGGGGAGCGGCCGCCTTCCGTACACGCCGATTCCGGCGGCGCAGCAGCGCGAGGCGCTGAAGATCATCGCCGACGGCATGTTCTCGGTGGAGAGCTTCAAGTTCAAGCCGCAATTCCTGGCGAGCCTGCCCTACAGTCGCCTCGACTACTACGACGCGGTGTCGAAGGGCGCGAACGTCACCAACCAGCCGATGATCAGCCTGCCGTCGACCGTGCTCTCGATGCAGCGCCAGGTGCTCGACCAGGTGATGAGCGACGTGGTCGCCGAGCGCGTGATCGAATCGCAGGAGCTGGTGGCGGACCCGAAGGAGGCGTTGAGCCTCTCCGAGCTTTACGACACGCTGCAGGATGCGATCTGGAGCGAGTTGAAGACCGGCCACGAGATCACGCCGATGCGCCGCAACCTGCAGCGCGAGCACCTGCGCCGCATGGTGAACATGCTGCTGCATCCGTCGGCCAACACGCCGGCCGATGCGCGAAGCCTCATGCGCATGGAGGCGCAGCAGCTCGCGGTCGAGATCCGCAAGGTGAAGTCGCGGCCCGCGTACTCCAAGGAGACGCGTGCCCACCGCGTGGAGAGCCTCGACACCCTCGAGCAGGCGCTCAAGGCGCCGCTGGTCCGCGCCGCGGCGTGAGATAAAAAAGAAAAAGGGGTCAGGTTCATTTTTGAACCTGTCCCCCTTTCCGGGGAACTTGCACCGATCCCGCGAAAAAAAGGGGACAGGTTCAAAAATGAACCTGACCCCTTTTTCTCCTTTTCTTTTTTATCTCACGCCG
>JAICTR010000155.1 GCA_025936275.1 Burkholderiales bacterium | reverse complement strand
GCCGTACTCGGCCGTGGTGCGCTTCGACTACGACTCGGCGGCGACCGGCTGGAACGCGCCTTCGACGGCGCCGTGGCTTTGCGACGCGCTCGACCAGGCCTCGCAGGCGCTGTTCGGCAAGCCCGCGGCCTACATGGGCGAGGGCGGCACGATCCCCTTCATGGGCATGCTCGGCGCCAAGTTTCCCGAGGCGCAGATCCTCGTCACCGGCGTGCTCGGCCCGCGCTCGAACGCGCACGGGCCGAACGAGTTCCTCGACCTCGCCTACGCGAAGAAGGTGACCGCCGCGACCGCGATGGTGATCGCCGCGAGTTGAAAACGGCGTCTGTCCCCGATTTCACAGCACCTTCTCGCCGGGGCGCGGCGAGACGCTGCCCGGCTCGCGCCTGCGCAGCAGCTCCGGGATCGCGCCCGCCTGCATCGGCTCGGCGAAGTAGTGGCCCTGCGCCGCGTCGCAGCCCAGCGCCGCCATCTGCGCGCGCTGCTCCTCGCTCTCCACGCCTTGTGCCACGACGCGCAAGCCGAGCGCGTGCGCCATGGCGGTGGTGGCCTGGACGATCGCCGCGCACTCGCGGCGCACCGGGCAGCTGCTCACCAGCGAGCGGTCGATCTTCACCACGCCGAACGGCAGCCCGCGCACCAATCCGAGCGACGAGAAGCCGCTGCCGAAATTGTCGATCGCCATCTGCACGCCGAGCGCCTCCAGGCCGCGCAGCGTGCGGTGCGCCGCGTCCTCGCCTTCCATCAGCACCGGCTCCGCGATCTCCAGGCGCAGCATCGCGGCGGGCATGCGATGCGCCTCGAGCGCACGCGCCACCTGCTCGGCGAGGTCGGGCTGCTGCAGCTGGCGCGCCGAGAGGTTCACGCCCACCGCGAGCGGCACGCCGCGCTCGTGCCACGCGCGCGCATCGGAGAGCACGCGCTCGAGCACCCACGCGCCGATCGCCGGGGCGATGCCCGTCTCCTCGGCGACCGGCATGAACTCCGGCGGCGTCGAGACGCCGCCCTGCGGATCGTTCCAGCGCAGCAGCGCCTCGGCCGCGACGATGCGCCCGGAGGCGAGGTCCACCTCCGGCTGGTACTCGATGAAGAGCTCCTCGCGCTCGAGCGCCTCGCGCACGCGCCGCTCGAGCGCGAGGCGCCGGTGCGAGATCACGTTGAGCTCCGGCGAATAGAACTGGAAGTTGTTGCGGCCGCGCTCCTTCGCCTGGTACATCGCGGTGTCGGCGTTCCTCATCAGCGCCTCGATGTCCTCGCCGTCCTCGGGGAAGCTCGCGATGCCGATGGAAGCCGAGACCGCGGCCTCGCGCCAATCCACCGGCACCGGCCGCGCGACCATCGAGAGCACCTTCTGCGCGACGATCATCACTTCCTCGGGGCCTTCGTGCTCCTCGATGAGGATCACGAACTCGTCGCCGCCCAGGCGCGCCACGAGGTCGCTCTGGCGCACCGCCATCACCAGGCGCTCGGTGACGGCCTTGAGGAGCGCGTCGCCGGCCGCGTGCCCCATGGTGTCGTTCACCTCCTTGAAGCGGTCGAGGTCGACGAAGAGGAGCGAGAACTGCGCCGAGCGCCGCCGCGCCTTGTGCATCGCGCGCTCCAGCGACTCGAGGAACATGGCGCGGTTGGCGAGCCCGGTGAGCGGATCGTGCAGCGCGCGCCGGCGCATGTCCTCCTGCACGCGCTTGCGATCGTCGATGTTGGCGAGCGCGATCAGCAGGCACTCGGTCCCCCCGTAGGGCACGCGCCGCGCCGAGAGGAGCAGCCACGATTCGCGTCCGCCCGCCGAGCGCAGGTGCACCTCGAAATCGTCCACGACGCCCTGGCGCGCGAGCTGCTCGCCGAGCGCGGCGCGGATCGCGGGATCGGCGTGGAAATCCGCGAACGGCCGCTCCACCGCGCTCGCGAAGTCGAGGCCGAGCTGCTCGAGCGCCTTGCCGTTGAGGTAGAGCAGGCGCTGGTCGGAGGCGCGCGCGATGAGCAGCGGCATGGGCGCGGCCTCGATCACGCGCCTGAGCTGCGCCTCGCTCTCGACCAGCGCCTCCTGCAGGCGCGCGTTCTGCGCGAGGAAGCGGCGCGACGCGGTGATGCCGGCGATCAGCAGCAGCCCCGTGATCACCAGGATCGCGGTGGTGAGGAGCGACTGCGCGGCGCGCTGCATCTCCTCGAGCGTCTGGGAGAAGTCGTTCTCGAGCGGCGCGAGCGCGCGGTTGATGCGGTGGATGCGGCGCGCGATGTCCTGCGCCTCGCCGCGGTCGCGCGCGCCGCCGCGCTGGTGCAGCGCGCCGCCGATCGCCTCGAGCTCGCCGATGAAGGCGTCGCTGCGCGCCCATACCGAGATCAGGTACTCCATCGGCCCGAAGCCGCGCAGCAGGCGGTAGAGCTCGAGCAGTCCCGGCACGTCCTCTTCGCGCACGCCGCCCTGCAGCAGTCCGCGGCGCACCGCATCGATGTCGGGCCGCGGTTGCGTGAGCGCGACGCGCGCCGCGCGGTCGCCCTCGATCACGCGGATCGCCGCGCGGTAGGCGCGGTAGTCGTCCTCGGCGCCGTCCTCGGCATAGCGGGAGAGGTAGAACACCGCATCCTTCTGCGCCTTCGCCCACGCGCCCTCGGCGGAGATGAAGGCCTGACCCGAGGCGAGCAGCCGCGCGCTGTACACCGTGAGGCCGAGGAGGCAGATGACGATGCCGGCGAAGAGCCAGACGATGGCGGCCGGCCGCGAGCGCGGCATGGCCGGCCCCGTGGCGCGAGAGGATTCCTGCTCGCGAGCGCTCATGACGATGCCGCTCTCCTGATGGTCTTGTCAGCCCGTCCCGTGATCAGGTCCGACACTGGGCACGCCTCGACGTTCAGGATAGCGCCGCGGGGCGACGAGCGGCGCCGAGGCACCGATGGACGTCGCGGCGCGGCGTAAGAAATACCGCCGGTTACAATCGAATCCTCCCGAAGCGAGATTCCCCATGAAGACCTTTTCCGTGCGCGCGATCCTCGAGGGACGCGCGAGCGCCGACCAGCCGGTCACCGTGCGCGGCTGGGTGCGCACGCGCCGCGATTCCAAGGCCGGCCTCTCGTTCGTGCACGTGAGCGACGGCTCCTGCTTCCATCCGCTGCAGGTGGTGGCGCCCGCGGCGCTCGCGAACTACGCCTCGGAGGTGCAGAAGCTCACCGCCGGCTGCTCGGTCGAGGCGACCGGCACCATCGTGCCCTCGCCGGCCAAGGGGCAACCGTTCGAGATGCAGGCGAGCGGGGTGAAGGTGGTCGGCTGGGTGGAGGATCCGGACACCTACCCGATCCAGCCCAAGCCGCACACGATGGAGTTCCTGCGCGAGGTCGCGCACCTGCGGCCGCGCACCAACGTGATCGGAGCGGTCGCGCGCGTGCGCCACACGCTCGCGATGGCCATCCACCGCCTTTTCAGCGACGACGGCTTCGTGTGGGTCAATACGCCGATCATCACCGCCTCCGACGCGGAGGGCGCGGGCGAGCTCTTCCGCGTCTCCACGCTGGACCTCGCGAACCTGCCGCGCACGCCCGAGGGGACGGTCGATTTCGCGCGCGATTTCTTCGGCCGCGAGGCGTTCCTCACCGTCTCGGGGCAGCTCAACGTCGAGACCTACTGCATGGCGCTCTCCAGGGTCTACACGTTCGGCCCCACCTTCCGCGCCGAGAACTCGAACACCAGCCGCCACCTCGCGGAGTTCTGGATGATCGAGCCGGAGATCGCCTTCGCCGACCTCGGCGACGACGCGACGCTCGCCGAGCGGCTGCTCAAGCATGTCTTCGCGACGGTGCTCGCCGAGCGCCCCGACGACATGGCGTTCTTCGAGGAGAGGATCGAGAAGGGCGTGATCGCGAAGCTGCAGGCGATCGTGGACAAGCCCTTCGTGCGCATGGACTACGGCGAGGCGATCGGGATCCTCGCGAAGGCGAAGCAGAAGTTCGAGTTCCCGGTGCAGTGGGGCATGGACCTGCAAAGCGAGCACGAGCGCTACCTCGCCGAGAAGCATGTCGGCGGGCCCGTGATCCTCATGAACTACCCGAAGGAGATCAAGGCGTTCTACATGCGCCTCAACGACGACGGGAAGACGGTCGCGGCGATGGATGTCCTCGCGCCCGGCATCGGCGAGATCGTCGGCGGCTCGCAGCGCGAGGAGCGGCTCGACATCCTCGACCGGCGCATCGTCGAGGTCGGCCTCGATCCCGAAGCCTACGGCTGGTACCGCGACCTGCGCCGCTACGGCACCGTGCCGCATGCGGGCTTCGGCCTCGGGTTCGAGCGCACCGTCGCCTACGTGACCGGGCTTTCCAACGTGCGCGACGTGATCCCGTTCCCGCGGACGCCGGGCCACGCGAGGTACTAGGAAAATGGGGACAGTCCCCTTTTCGGGGACGGTCGATTCACCCCCCTTCCGGTACAATTCGACCCCTTGATTCCGCGATCCGTCGCACGCCCGCTACCCGCGGGCACCGCGACGGCTTAACCTCTTGGCTCCAAAAGAAAACAAGAGATCGATGCCCGCCCGTTTCCTGGCCTTCGCCCTCATCCTCGCCGCGGCCTTCGGCCTCGCCGGCTGCAACGCCCCATCGGCCGCGCCGCCCGCGGTCGCGCCGCCGCTCCTGCTCGCCCCTGAGGACCTGCACACCGTCCACTCGAGCTCGCTTTCCTCGGGGCCGGCGATCACCGGCTCGATCCAGCCCGAGCGCCGCGCCGACCTGCGCGCCGAGGTGCCGGCCGTCGTGATCGCGGTGCTCAAGGAGAACGGCGACGTGGTGCACAAGGGCGACCTCCTGGCGCGGCTCGACGACACCGCGATCCGCGATGCGCTCGCCTCCGCGGAGGCCGCGCGCCGCGCCGCGGAGCAGGCCTACGAGCAGGCGCAGCGCCAGTACGAGCGCATGGCGACGCTGCGCAAGTCCGGAATGGCCTCGGCGCAGCAGGTGGAGGATGCCGAGGTGCGGCGCAACAACTCGCAGAGCGACATGGAAGGCGCGCGCTCGCGCGTCGTGAGCGCGCGCCAGCAACTCCAGCGCACCGAGGTGCGCGCGCCCTTCGACGGCATCGTGAGCGACCGCAAGGTCTCCGCGGGCGATACCGCGCAGATCGGCAAGGAGCTCGTGAAGGTGATCGACCCCAACAGCATGCGCTTCGAGGCGCTCATCGCCGCCGACCACGTGGGCGAGGTGCACCCCGGGCAGACGGTGCGCTTCCGCGTGAACGGCTACGGGGACGAGGAATTCACCGGCCGTGTGCGCCGCGTGAACCCGGCCGCCAATCCCACGACGCGCCAGGTGGAGGTGCTGGTCGACTTCGTCGGCGAGAAGCAGCCGAAGCTCGCCGGCCTCTACGCCGAGGGACGCCTCGAGACGCAGACCCGCACCGCGCTCGTCATCCCGGCGAGCGCCATCGTGCGCGACGGAGATCGCGTGTCGGCCTTCCGCGTCGCGGGCGACAAGCTGCAGAAGGTGACGCTGCGGCTGGGCGAGCGCGACCCGCGCACCGGCGACTTCCCGGTGGCCGCGGGGCTCACCGACGGCGACCGCGTGATCCGCTATCCCTCGGCGCTGCTCAAGGACGGGCAGCGCATCCAGGCCTCGGCGATCGCGAAGGCCGCCCTCGCGACATCCGCACCCGCCGCGCGATGATCCTCTCCGACTTCAGCATCCGCCGTCCGGTCTCGACGGTGGTGATCATCATCGCGCTCATGTGCATGGGGCTCCTCGCCCTGCACAAGCTGCGCGTGAACCAGATCCCGGACGTGGAGATGCCGGTGATCGTGGTGAGCATCCCGTACCCGGGTGCCTCGCCGGAGAGCGTGGAGCGCGAGATCGTCGATCGCGTCGAGAAGGCGCTGCAGAGCATCCCGCAGGTCTACCAGATCCGCTCCACCTCGGCCGAGGGCAGCGCGCAGATCGTCGTCCAGTTCAACTTCAAGAAGAACATGGTCGAGGCCTCCGACGAGATCAGGAACGCCATCGCCTCGGTGCGCTACAAGCTGCCGGTGGAGATGCGCGAGCCGATCCTGCAGCGGATCGACCCCTCGGCGCAGCCGATCATGCAGCTCGCGCTCTCGTCGACGACGCAGACGCACGCCGAGATCTCGCGCCTCGCCGAGGACGTGCTCGCCGATCGCTTCCGCGCCATCGACGGCGTGGCGGTGGTGGGCGTGAACGGCTCGCTCAAGCGCGAGCTCTCCGTGCTGCTCCACGCCGAGAAGCTGCGCGAGTACAACGTCTCGGTCACCGACGTCGTGAACGCGCTGCAGCAGCAGAACACGACGGCGCCCGTGGGCCGCGTGAAGGGCCGCCTCGAGGAGGAGAGCATCCGCCTCGTCGGCCGCATCGAGTCGCCGCGGGACTTCGAGAGCGTGGTCGTGAAGCGCCGCGACAACGAGGTGGTGCGCCTCGCCCAGGTCGCGACCGTGCAGGACGGCTTCGCCGAGCTCACCGGCTTCAGCCTGAGGAACGGCAACGCCAACGTGAACATCTCGGTCACCCGCTCGCGCGACGCCAGCACGGTGACGGTCGCGAACAAGGTGCGCGAGACGGTGGCGGAGCTCAACAAGACGCTCCCCAGGGGCACCAAGCTCGAGGTGACGCAGGACGGCGGCAAGGACGCCGAGAACAGCCTCGAGAACGTGATCCACGCGCTGATCTTCGGCGCCGGGCTCACCATCTTCGTGGTGTACCTCTTCCTCAACTCGTGGCGCTCGACGCTCATCACGGCGCTCGCGCTCCCCACCTCCGCGATCGCCGCCTTCATCGCGGTGTGGGCCTGCGGCTTTACGCTCAATTTCATGACGCTCCTCGGGCTCTCGCTCGCGATCGGCGTGCTGATCGACGACGCGATCGTGGTGCGCGAGAACATCGTCCGCCACATGGAGCTCGGCGAGGACCGGCGCACCGCCGCGCTCAACGGCACCGCCGAGATCGGCCTCGCGGTCGCGGCGACGACGTTCT
>JAICTR010000539.1 GCA_025936275.1 Burkholderiales bacterium | reverse complement strand
GTGTACTCGCCCGTCTCCGGATCGCGACGGGAGACGGTGAGCACGTGCCAGTTCTCGTCGTCCACCTTCATCACGTCGCCGCGGTAGTAGTAGCCGGGCCAGCGCGTCTCCTTGCGGAACAGCGTGTGCTGCGCGACGCATTCGGCGGCGCGGTGGCGGTGCTTGAGCTCCCACGCGCGCAAGAGCTCGTGCAGGTCCTTGGCGGCGAGGCTTTCGAGATCCTCCTCCATGATCGCGAGCTTCTTCAGGCAGATATTGAGGAGCTTCTCGTTGGTCATGTAGCCGACGGTGTAGCCGCCGCAATACTCGTCCATCAGCTTCTGCAGGCGATCGAGGCCCTGTTGCGGGTTGATGTAATGGGGATTGACCGTGCCCGCCACCACCGCGTTCCGGTAGATGCGGTAATGCTCGAGGGGCTTGTAGATCTCCTTGCGGCGGCGCTCGATCTGCGCCTCCGAGACCACGATGCCCTCCGCCTTGCCGTCGTCGATGTACTTGCACGCGGCCTTGGCGGCGAGGCGACCTTCGGTGAACGAGCCGGAGGAGAACGCGTGCGGCGTGCCGCCCACCGCATCGCCGGCGCCGAAGAGGCCCTCGATCGTGGTCATGCGGTTGTAGCCCCAGAAATATTCCGGCGGCGAGACGTCCTCGGGTCCCGAGCACCATGCGCCCGAGCAGGTGGCGTGCGAGCCCATCACGTAAGGCTCGGAGGTGGTGAGCTCGGGGTTCTCCTTCTTCGGATCGACGTCCGTCGCGGCCCACAGCACCGCCTGGCCCACCGTCATGCCGAGGAAGTTCTCCCAGCCCACCTCCTCGAGGTGCGGATCCTGGAAGGCGTGCATCGTCACCATGTGGATCGGGCCGCGGCCCGCCGCCACCTCGCTGATGATGCAGTGGTTGCGCAGGCAGGTCGGGATCGGCCGATGCGTGAGGTGCGAGGCCTCGGGATCGAGATACTCCTTGCCGACCATCTTCTGCAGCGCGGGGAACCACTTCGATTCGTATTCCTCGCCGAGCGAGTTCTGCGTGTACGTCTTCAGGTGCAGGAAGTACGCGCCGACCGGGCCGTAGCCGTCCTTGAAGCGCGCGAGGACGATGCGGTTCTCCATCTGCGTCATCTTCGCGCCGGCGTTGATCATCAGGCCGTACGCGGAGGCCGAGGACCACGGCGCGTACCACGTGCGGCCCGCGCCTTCGCCCGTGGAGCGAGGCTTGAAGATGTTCGAGGCGCCGCCCGCGCCGCAGATCACGGTCTTCGCCTTGAAGACGTGGTAGTTGCCGGTGCGCACGTTGAAGCCGACGGCGCCCGCCACGCGATTCGGCTTCGACTCGTCCATCAGCAGGTGCGTGACGCACACGCGGTTGAAGACCTTGTCGGCGGATTTCTTCGCGGCCTCGGCGACGATCGGCTTGTACGACTCGCCGTGGATCATGATCTGCCAGCGGCCTTCGCGAAGATAGCGCCCGGTCTTCGGGTTCTTCATGATCGGCAGGCCCCACTCCTCGAACTGGTGCAC
>JAICTR010000177.1 GCA_025936275.1 Burkholderiales bacterium | reverse complement strand
GGTGACCGCGAGCGGCGTGCACACGCCGGACCTCGGCGGCACGGCAAAGACGAAGGACGTTACGCGCGCGGTGATCGCCGCGCTCTGAACGAAAATGGGGTCAGGTTCATTTTCCGCGAACCGGAAAATGACCCTGACCCCATTTTCAATCCGCGCTCGAGAGCGGCCGCGCCACGGCTTCGAGCGGCTTCCTTTCGGCGTCCACGCCGAGCCGCAGGGCGACGATGCCGGCGCCGATCATCATCACCGCGCCGAGCGCGTATCCCGAGGCGATCGCGGCCGGCTCGCCGGTGCCGATCAGCGCGCCAAAAAGCCACGGCGCGCCGATGCCGCCGATGCCGGTGCCCACCGCGTAGAAGAACGCGATCGCGAGCGCGCGCACCTCGACCGGAAACGACTCGCTCACCGTGAGGTACGCCGAGCTCGCCGCCGCCGAGGCGAAGAAGAACACGAAGGTCCACGCGAGCGTCTGCGTCGCCGCGCCGAGGAGCCCCTCCACGAAGAGAAGCGCCGTGAGCGCGAGAAGCAGCCCGGAAAGCACGTAGGTCATCGAAATCATCGCGCGCCGGCCCCACGTGTCGAACCACGGCCCGAGCAGCAGCGGCCCGAGGAAGTTGCTCACCGCGAACGGCAGCAGGTAGAGGCCGACGTCCTCGGGCGCGACGTCGTAGAAGCGCCCGAGCACCAGCGCGTAGGTGAAGAAGATCGCGTTGTAGCAGAAGGCCTGCGCCGTCATGAGCGCGAGGCCGAGCACGGCGCGGCGCGGATAGAGCGAGAAGAGGCATCGGGCGAGGTCGACGAAGCTCGCCGCCCGTCCGCGCGGGCGCAATCGCACGCGCGGATGTGCCACCAGCGGCGCGGAATGGTCGAGCACCTCGCGCTCCACGCGCGAGGCGACGCGCTCCGCCTCCTCGTGCCGGCCATGCAACAGCAGCCAGCGCGGGCTCTCGGGAAGCAGCCGGCGCAGGAAGAGGATCACGATGCCGAGCGCCGCGCCGATGCCGAACGCGGCGCGCCAGCCCATGTCGGGTGGGAGGCGCCCGGGCTCGAGGAGCACGCTCGATCCGATCGCCCCGAGCGCCGCGCCGACCCAGAAGCTGCCGTTCACCGCGAGGTCGGTGCGCCCGCGGTAGCGCGCCGGAATCAGCTCCTGGATCGCGGAGTTGATCGCCGCGTACTCGCCGCCGATGCCCGCGCCGGTGACGAAGCGCGAGAGCGCGAAGAGCAGGAAGTCGGGAGAGCCCGCGCTCATCGCGGTGCCCGCGATGTACACGCCGAGCGTCACGAAGAAGAGGCGCTTGCGCCCGAAGAGGTCGGCGAGCCAGCCGAACATCAACGCGCCGAGCACCGCGCCGGCGAGGTAGGCGCTCGCGGTCATCCCCACCTGCGTGTCGGTGAGGTGCAGCGCCGGGCTTTCCTTGAGGGCGCCGGACACCGCGCCGGCGAGCGTCACCTCGAGCCCGTCGAGCACCCACGTCACGCCGAGCGCCGCGATGACCAGCGTGTGGAAGCGCGCCCACGGCAGCGCGTCGAGCCGCGCCGGGACGTCGCTTTCGACCACTTCGGCTTCGATGCTCATCCGGTCGCCGCGCCTGTCGCGATGCCGATGCGATCGCGTCGAATCCATCGCCGCACCGTATCCGGCACGCCGGCTGCGAGCGGCAAGGTGACCGCGGCCGCGATCGAATCGTCGAGGGTGGCCCATGCCGCCACCGCGAGCGCGATCCCGGCGGCGCATTCGGCCAGCGCCGCGCTGGGCGGCGGCGCGTCGCGGCGAAGGTGCAGCAGCGCGAGGGCGAGGCATGCGGCGGCAAGCGCGAGGAGCCCCGCGTAGATCGCGCGCTGCGGATCGCGCACCAGCAGCTCGAGCGCCGCGTCGCGAGCGCCCAGGCCCTCCGCGCGCACGAGCGAGAGCAGCATCCACGCGATCGCGCCGATCGTCGCGACCGGAACGAGGTAAGCGATGCCGGCGATGCGTCGCGCGGTCCAGCGGCTCATGCGCCGAGTTGAACGGGCCGCGCGCGATTCGTCAAGGCCCCGCGCCGAGCGCCCCTTGCGGCGCGCCGCGGTTCGCGTAAAGTGCGCGCCATGAGCAGGAAGGTCACCGTCTACCGTTTCCGCCGCTTCGTCGATGGCCGCGAGATCAGCCCGCGCCACATGATGGGCACGCCCGAGGCGATCGCGGGGCTCGACC
The DNA here is from genome assembly GCA_025936275.1 of Burkholderiales bacterium. Taxonomy (GTDB): domain Bacteria; phylum Pseudomonadota; class Gammaproteobacteria; order Burkholderiales; family Usitatibacteraceae; genus Usitatibacter. The sequence goes on along the minus strand of JAICTR010000177.1, from coordinate 4,284 downwards.
GCTGCGCCGTGATCTGGGATACCGCGCGCATGGTCGAGGCGAAGCTGCTCGAATCGGGCTTCTACTTCGAGGACGCCAAGTCCACCTTCACGCAGATCGAGGTGCCGCAGCCGGTGAGCCTCGAAGGCTCCGGAAAGCCGTAGCGAGGCCCTGCGCAGCGTTGACACTTTCGCGAGGGACGGCCTACCCTACGGCTTCCCCCCGAAGTCCCTCGCCGTTCCCCCGCACATGACGCACCTCGAGCTCGCCGGACTCACCAAGCGCTATGGCGGAGTCGGCGCCGTCGAGGACGTGAGCCTCTCGGTGGCGAAGGGCGAATTCATCTGCCTGCTGGGCCCGTCGGGCTGCGGGAAGACGACGACGCTGCGCATGATCGCGGGCTTCCTCGAGCCCGACGGCGGCGAGATCCGCGTCGCGGGCGAGGTGGTGTCCCGGCCCGGGAGGTCGCTTCCGCCCGAGCGGCGCAACATGAGCATGATCTTCCAGAGCTACGCCGTGTGGCCGCACATGACGGTGCTCGAGAACGTCGCCTACGGGCTCAAGATGCAGAAGCGCCCGGCGGCCGAGCGGCGCGAGCGCGCGCTGGCGATGCTCGCGGCCACGCGCCTCACCGACCACGCGGACAAATATCCCGCGGCGCTTTCCGGCGGCCAGCAGCAGCGCGTGGCGCTCGCGCGGGCCCTCGCCCCCAATCCGGCGATCCTGCTCCTCGACGAGCCGCTCTCGAACCTCGACGCGAACCTGCGCGGCGAGATGCGCATGGAGATCCGCCGCCTGCACGAGCAGTTCGGCAACACCTCGATCTACGTCACCCACGACCAGATGGAAGCGATGACGATGGCCGACCGCATCGTGGTGATGAACGGCGGGCGCATCGAGCAGATCGGCACGCCCCACGAGGTGTACGACGCGCCGAAGTCGCGCTTCGTCGCGCGCTTCATCGGCGCGAGCAACGTGCTCGAGGCGAAGCACGTCGGCGGCAACCAGGTCGAGGTCGCGGGCCACGCGCTCGAGATCGGCCGCGGCGATTTCGCGGGCGCCGGCCGCGACATGAGCTTCTGCGTGAAGACCCACGACGTGGACCTGGTTCCAGACGGCACCGCGCACGGCAACAACGCGCTGCCGGGCGTGGTCCGCAGCCACGCGTACCTGGGCAGCCATCGCGACTACATCGTGGACGTGGGCCAGGAGATGCTGATCTCGGCGCCCGCCTCGCTCGACCTCGCGCCCGGCGCGAAAGTGTCCGTGCGCTTCCACGCCGACCGCTGCCGCGGCCTGGTCCAATGATGCTCCCCGAATAACCAACCCAAGGAGGCAGGGATGAAGACGCACTGGAAGATGACGCTCACGGCGCTCGCCGTGGCGATGGCCGCCGCGGCTCCGGCCGCCGCGCAGGACAAGGCCGACGTCGCGGCCGCGGAGAAGGAAGGCAAGGTCGTGTGGTACGCATCGGTGGACGTGAAGGTGGCCGAAGCGATCGCCGAGGATTTCCGCAAGGCGCACCCGAAGATCGACGTCGAGGTGGAGCGCTCGGGCTCGGAGCGCGTCTACCAGCGCGTGAACCAGGAGCACCAGTCGGGCATCAAGCACGCCGACGTGGTGAACACGTCCGACTCGACGCACTTCATCACGTGGAAGAAGAAGGGCATGCTCGCCAAGTACGTGCCCGCCGGCGTCGACAAGATCGACAAGGACTACCGCGATCCCGAGGGCTACTACGCCACGTGGCGGGCGACCCTGTGCGTGATGGGCTACAACACCAACATAGTGCCGCCCAACCAGGTGCCGAAGGGCTACAAGGACCTGCTCGACCCGAAGTGGAAGGGCAAGCTCACCAAGGCGCACCCGAGCTACAGCGGCACGTCGCTCACCGGCACCTACGCGATCACCAAGGTGCTCGGCTGGGATTACCTGGAGAAGCTCTCGAAGCAGAACGTGCAGCAGCTGCAGTCCACCACCGCGACGCCGAAGAGCATCGCGAGCGGCGAGCGCGCCGTGATGGTGGACGGCAACGAGTACAACATGTTCATCGAGATCAACAAGAAGAGCCCGGTGAAGGTGATCTACCCGGTCGAGGGCACGCCGTTCGTCTCCTCGCCCGTCGCCGTGTTCTCCGACGCGCCGCACCCGCACGCCGCGCGCCTCTTCGCCGACTTCCTCTTCAGCCAGAAGGTGCAGCAGTACCTGGTGGACAAGGGGGGCCTGCGCTCGGTGGTCCCGGGCGTGAAGGATCCCGAGGGCCGCACGCCGCTCTCGCAGATCAAGGTGATCCCCGACGATCCGGAAGGAATGCTGCCGCACGTCGAGGAGATCAAGAAGAAGTACGCCGCGCTCTTCGGCGGAGGAAAGTAGCGTTTGAGCAGCGAGACCTCATCCCCGCGCAAATCGTCGTTCCCGCGTCCGCGGGAATCCACCGATGGGTCCGCGCTTTCGCGGGGACGACGGGAGCGACGCGATGCGCGGGGACGGCGTTTCTCGTTCGATCCCACCGCGCCCTTCTCGATCGCCATGGCGCTCGCCCTGGCGATCCTCGTGCTGCTGCCGCTGGGCTGGCTCGCGGCGACCAGCCTCACCACCGATAACGCGCCGCGCGAGCTGACGTTCCGGCACTACCACCAGCTCTTCGTCGACCGCAGCTTCCTCGAGCCGTTCTGGGTGACGCTCTGGACCTCGGTCGCGGTGGGGTTGTTGTGCGTCGCCTTCGCCGCGCCCATGGCGTGGCTGGTGTCGCGCACCGACCTGCCGGCCAAGCGCCTGCTGCGCATGATGATCCTCGCGTCCTTCGCGACGCCGCCCTTCCTCGGCGCGTTCGCATGGGTGCTGCTCGGCGGGCCCAACGCGGGGCTCGTGAACCACTGGTACTACTGGATCACCGGGTTCAAGCCGTTCGAGGCGGAATCGCTGGTGAACATCTTCTCGGCGTGGGGCATCGTCTTCGTGACCGCGCTCTACACCTTTCCGTACGTCTTCACGTTCGTCGCGACGAGCCTCGACCACATCCCGAGCGACCTCGAGGAGGCCTCGGCCATCCTCGGCGCCCCCGCGTGGCGCACGGCGATCGACGTGACGCTCCCGCTGGCACTCCCCGCGCTCCTGGCCGGCTTCCTCGTCGCGTTCCTGCAGTCGATGACGCTCTTCGGCCCCGCGGCGATCCTCGCGCTCCCCGCGAGCATCGACACGATGACGACCAGGATCTGGAGCCTCTTCCAGTTCCCGCCCAAGCTCGGCCTCGCGGCCGCGGCGTCGCTGCCGCTGCTGCTCATCACCGTGGTGCTGCTGCGCGCGCAGGCGCGCATCATGGGGCGGCGCGGGTTCTCGGTGCTCGGCGGCAAGAGCACCGGGCAGCGGCTGCTGCGACTGGGCGTGTGGAAGCCGGTGGCGCTGCTGCCCTTCGCGTTCGTGCTCTCGTGCTCGGTGCTCCTGCCCTACGGCGTGCTCGCCTGGACCGCGTTCGTGAAGAACTATTCGGCGCCGGCGGCCGGCAACTTCACCTTCGACAACTGGAAGTTCGTGTTCCTCGAGTTCAGCCAGACCAGGCTCGCGCTCACCAACACGTTCCTGCTGGGCGTCTCCGCGGCGACGGCCGGCACCCTCCTCGCGACGACGATCGGCTATCTCAGCCTGCGCAAGCTCGTGTGGGGGCACCGCTGGCTCTCGTTCCTCGCCACGGCGCCTGTGGCGATCCCCGGCATCGTGCTCGCGGTGGGACTCTTCCTCGCGTACACGCATGCGCCGCTGGTGCTCTACGGCACGCTCACCATCATCTTCCTCGCCTACCTCACCAAGGAGATGCCGGTGGGCTACCAGCAGGTGGCCTCGTCGCTGAAATCGGTGCATCCGGAGCTGGAGGACGCGAGCCGCATCTTCGGCGCGACGCGGCTCAGGGCGCTGGTGGACGTCACCGCGCCCCTGATCCGTAACGGCGTGATCGCGACCTGGATGTTCATCTTCATCGGCTCGATCCGCGAGCTCTCCGCGACGATCCTGCTCTTCACCGCGCGCACCAAGACCGTGTCGGTGACGATGTTCGACCTGCGCGAGAGCAACGACTGGGGGCCCATCGCCGTGCTTTCGCTCACCATGCTCGCCATCACCTTCGCGATGATCCTCGCGATCAATTTCTTCAACGATCGGAGGGTGACGTGAGCCAGGAGCGGATGCGATACGAAACGTCATCCCCGAGTCATCGGGGACCCATTCGACCGATCCTCGGCCTCATGCCGGGCGACTGCACCGGCATCGGCCCCGAGCAATGCGCGCGCATCCTCGCCGATCGCCGCATGG
>JAICTR010000294.1 GCA_025936275.1 Burkholderiales bacterium | reverse complement strand
CGTGTTCACTCCCCAACAAAGGGGACAGGTTCAAAAACTAACCTGACCCCATGTTCGCGACTTGCTTCCTCGCGTCGGCCACCTTCGACGCCGCGACGGGCGCGGCCTGGTTGCCCCAGCTCGCGCGGATGTAGGTGAGCACGTCGGCGATGTCCTCGTTGCCGAGCTTCCATCCGAATGCGGGCATCGCGAAGCCTTCCGGCTTCGCCGGCGTCTTCGCGCTCGGCGCGCCCTCGAGCACCAGCCGCGCGAGCGAGGTGGGATCCTGCGCATGCACGCCGGTGTTGCCCTTGATCGCGGGGAAGACGTGCGCGATGCCCTGGCCGTTCTCCATGTGGCATCCGGCGCATTGGTCGACGTACACCAGGCGCCCGCGCTTCATGCGCTCGTCGTCGGAGGAGGGCAGGCTCGCGTTGCGCTCGATCGACTTCTCGGGGGGCAGGTCCTTGAGATAGGTCGCGACCGCCTCGAGGTCTTCCCGCGAGAGATACATCGTCGAGTTGTGCACCACTTCGGCCATCGGTCCCATGGCGCGCGCGCGGTCGTTGGCGCCGGTCTTCAGGTACTCGACGATCTCCTCCTTGCTCCACGAGCCGAGGCCCGCGCGGTCGTTGCCGACCAGGCTCGTCGCGAACCAGCCCTCGCCCTGGCCGCCCTCGAAGCGGTCCTTCTTCTTCACGCCGCCCAGCACGTTCTTCGGGCTGTGGCATGCGCCGCAGTGGCCGAGGCCCTCGACGAGGTACGCGCCGCGGTTCCATTGCGGCGACTTGCCGGCGTTCGGCTGGAAGGTCCCGGGCTTGAAGAAGAGCATGTTCCAGCCCGCGACCGACTCGCGCACCGTGAGCGGCCACGGCATCCCCGGCGGCTTCGCCTCCTGCTTCACCGGCCGCATCGAGTCGAGATACGCCTTGATCGCCAGCACGTCGTCGCGCGTGAGCTTGGTGAACCAGGGATACGGAAACGCGGGATAGAGATGCTGGCCATTGGGCCGCACGCCTTCGTGCATCGCGGCGTAGAACTGCTCGTCGGTCCAGCCGCCGATGCCCGTTTCCTTGTCGGGGGTGATGTTGGTGGAATAGATGGTGCCGAACGGCGTGGGGATCGCGCGGCCGCCGGCGAACGGTTGGCCGCCGTCGTCCGTGTGGCACGCGGCGCAATCGCCGGCGTGCACCAGGTAGCGGCCGCGCGCGAGCTTGCCGTAGTCCGCGTCGATGCCGAAGGCGAGCGGGGCCGCGGCGAGCGCCATCCCGGCCGCGGCGGCGAGGAGTGTGTTGCGAGTCTTCATCTGGGCTCCTTCGCTCACGCGCTCATCAGCGGGCCGGGATTGCGCAGGTACTGCTCCTTGATCGCGCGCGCCGCCCAGAAGGTGAGCGCGCCGACGGTGCCGGTCGGGTTGTAGCCCGGGTTCTGCGGAAAGGCGCAGGCGCCCATCACGAAGAGGTTCGGCACGTCCCACGACTGCAGGTAGCGGTTCACCACGCTCGTGCGGGGATCGGTGCCCATGATCGCGCCGCCCGTGTTGTGCGTCGTCTGGTAGGGGACGATCGAGTAGTGGCCCTCGCGGTTCTTCACGTGCATGGAGCGAGGCTTCATCGCCTTCGCGATCTCGGCGGCCTTCGCCGTCACGAACTTCGACATGTTGTGCTCGTTGTCGTGGAAGTCGAAGGTGAGGCGGATCAGCGGATTGCCGTACACGTCGCGATAGGTGGGGTCGAGGTCGATGTAGTTGCCGCGATAGCTCATCACCGCGCCGTGGGTGGCGATGCTCGCCGACTTCAGGTAGTTCTCGGCGAGCGCCTTCTTGAAGCCGGAGCCCCACTTCGGCGTCTTGTCGGGGAGGTGGTGCTGCAGGATCGGCCGCCCCCCGGTGTTCCAGAGCGCGATGTAGCCGCCGCCCACGAAGCCGTGCGGCCCGTGGTCGAAGTTGTCGCCGTTGAAGTCATCGACCACCTGGCCCAACGCGCCCGCGCCCATGAAGGGATTGAGCACTTCGTCCAGGAACACATCGACCGACGAGGTGATCTGGTAGGCGTAGTTGCGGCCCACCACGCCCTCGTTGCGCTGCGGGTCGTACGGCTTGCCGATCGCGGAGAGGAGCAGCAGGTGCACGTTGTGCTGCGCGAAGGCGCAGAGGATCACCAGGTCCGCGGGCTGCTCGTACGCCTCGCCGGAGATGTCGACATAGGTCACGCCGGTCGCGCGCTTGCCGCTCGAATCGCGCAGCACCCGGGTCACGTTGCACTGCGTGCGCAGCTCGAAGTTGTCGCGGTGGAGGATCGCCGGGAAGACGCACGCCTGCGGGCTGGACTTCGAGTAGTTGCCGCACCCGAACCACTCGCAGAAGCCGCAGAAGGTGCACTGGCCCATCTGCACGCCGTAGAGGTTCTTGTACGGCTCCGAGGTGTTCGCCGCCGGCGCGGGGAAGGGGTGGAACCCGGCTTCCTTCGCCGCCTTGTCGAAGAGCACCGTGGAATAGCTGCGCTTCAACGGCGGCAGCGGATAATCGCGCCGGCGCGGACCCTCGAACGGGTTGCCGCCTTCCTGGATCTTTCCGTCGAGGTTGCCGGCCTTGCCGGAGATGCCGCAGAGGCGCTCGAACGCGTCGTAGTGCGGCTCGAGCTCCTCGTACGTGACGCCCCAGTCCTGGATCGTCATGTCCTCGGGGATGAATTTCTTCCCGTAGCGCTGCTCGTTGTGGCTGCGCGCGAGGAAATCGGCGGGAAGGAAGCGCCAGTTCTGCCCGTTCCAGTGCACGCCCGCGCCGCCCGCGCCCGCCGCCGGGCGGAAGGAGCCGAGCTGGCGCATGGGAAGCGCGAGCTGCGAGGCCTCGTTGCGGAAGGTGAGGGTCTCGCGGTGCGGCTCCTCGAAGAGGCCGTTCCTCACCGCGTAGCGCAGCTCGTCCTGCACCGTGGTCGGCGCGAAGTCGGGAATCGTGTCGCGGAAGGCGCCGCGCTCGAGCGCGAGAACCTGCAAGCCCACGTCGGTGAGCTCCTTGGCGAGGATCGAGGCGGTCCAGCCGAAGCCCACCAGCACCACGTCCTTCGGGGGAAGCTTCTTCGCCATCGTCATGCCTCCTTGATCGCCGCGTCGCGGCCCGCGATGCTCACGAACGGCATCCCGTACTTCTTCCCGTACTGGTCGATCTCCGCCACGTAGTTGTAGCGCGGGCCGGGAAAGCCGATCAGCTTCCAGCCGATGAAGTCGCGGTTGCCGCCATAGACGGGATCGGCGAGGAAGCCCTCGACGGTGTTCACCACCAGCATGTCGAAGAACTCCTTGCCCAGGTCGTTGGAGACCTTCACGTCGCCTTTCTCGAGCGCGTGCAGGAAATCGTCCTGGGCCTTCGCGTCGAGCTGCGCGAAGGCGCGGTTGCCATGCGACCTACGGACCTCGGCATCGATGTCGCGGATCGCGGCGCGGTAGAGCTGCGCCGGCGAAAGGCGCAGCTGGTAGCCCTGCTGCTCGGTGCCCGCGTGCCACGGGCCCTGCATGTACCAGGTCTCGGCGGCGCCGTAGGGGCCGGCGAGCTGGCGGTCGATGAAGTCGGCGACGTGCGCTTCCTTCGCGCCGGGACCGAGCTCGTCGGCGGGGATGATGCGCGCCACCGCCGCCTCCACGAACGCTTTCTCGTCGGTGTTCAGGTAGCCCTGCGCGGGCGCGGTGTAATCGGGCGGCCTTCCCCCGGCCGCGGGCATGGTGCGGGGCACGATGCGGATCGGCGCGGTCGAGGCGACCGCGGCGGCCGCCGGAAGGAGCGCGGCGGACTTGAGCAGCTCGCGCCGGGTGATGTCGGCCATCGAAGGCTCCTCGTTGTTCTGGAACCCCCTCGCTGCACCCACCGTGCCAAGGCGCGGCGGGCATGGGCCGACCGGACGCGCGCGGGCGGGCGGCACGGCTCAATGCGTTGATTCGAAAATATATCGTGCCGCGATATATTTGCCGGCGCTCGCGCCGCGGTGCCGTGCTCGCTTGCGCGGGCCTGAAGCGCGGCGGAAATCCATTCGGGTCGGCGCTTCCCCGAGGCGAAAATTCCTCGCGCCG
>JAICTR010000238.1 GCA_025936275.1 Burkholderiales bacterium | reverse complement strand
GATGCTGCGGCCGCGGCTGCTGCTGCTGGACGAGCCGTCGTTCGGCCTCGCGCCGCTGGTGGTCAAGGAGATCTTCGAAGTGATGCGCGAGATCAACCGGGAGCAGAAGGTGACGATCCTGCTGGTGGAGCAGAACGCGGCGATGGCGCTCGGGCTCGCCCACCACGCGTTCCTCCTCGAGACGGGGCGCATCGCGATGCGCGGCGCGGCGGATGAGCTGCGCGCCGACGCCACGGTGCGCCACGCCTACCTCGGGTACTGAGCGTCCATGGATACCTTCATCGCCCAGTGCCTCTCGGGTCTCGCGACCGGCGGCATCTACGCGAGCCTCGCGCTCGCGCTGGTGATGATCCACCAGGCGACGCGCCTGGTGAACTTCGCGCAGGGCGAGCTCGCCATGTTCTCGACCTACATCGCGTGGAGCCTCATCCAGGCGGGATTGCCTTACTGGGCGGCGTTCTTCGCCACGCTCGCAGTCTCCTTCGCCGCGGGCATCGTCATCGAGCGCGTGGTGCTGCGCCCGGTGCAGGGCGCCTCGCCGCTTGCGATGGTGGTGGTGTTCATCGGGCTCCTGGTGATCCTCAACAGCGTCGCCGGCTGGATCTACAGCTACACCGTGCGGCCGTTCCCGAGCCCGTTCCCTTCCGAGCCGCTGCTGGGACAGCACTACATCTCCTCGCACGATCTCGGCGCGATCGGCGTCACGCTCGCGATGCTGCTTGCGATCTACGCCTTCTTCCGCTTCACGCCGCTGGGGCTCGCGATGCGCGCCGCCGCGCAGAATCCGGAATCGGCGCGACTCGCCGGCATCCGCGTCGGCTGGATGCGCGCGCTCGGGTGGGGGCTCGCGTGCGCCATCGGCGCCGTCGCCGGCATGATGGTGGCGCCGATCGTGTTCCTCGATCCGAACATGATGGCGGGCGTCCTCCTCTACGCGTTCGCCGCGGCGCTCCTCGGCGGCATCGACAATCCGTTCGGCGCGGTGTTCGGCGGCTTCTTCGTGGGCGTGCTCGAGAACCTCCTCGGCGCCTACGTGATCGGGCAGGAGCTGAAGCTCACCGTGGCGCTGGTGGTGATCGTCGCGGTTCTGGTGGTGAAGCCGGCGGGCCTCTTCGGCCGCGCGATGGTGAGGCGGGTGTAGCGATGGCGGCCGGCAACCTTCCGGGCAGCGCGCTCCCGCCGTGGAAATGGGCGGCGCTCGCCGTGCTGCTCGCGCTCCTCTGCGCGCTGCCGTTCGTGCTCAGCAACTTCAGCGTCTTCCAGCTCACGCTGGTGATGGCGTACGCGATCGTGCTGCTCGGCCTGAACATGCTCACCGGCTACAACGGCCAGATTTCGCTCGGGCACGGCGCGTTCTACGCCATCGGCGCGTACGCGGCGGCGATCCTCATGGACCACTACGGCGTGCCGTACTGGATGACCCTGCCGGTGGCGGCCGCGGTGTGCCTGGTCGCGGGCTTCCTCTTCGGCTTGCCCGCGCTGCGCCTCGAGGGCCCCTATCTCGCGCTCGCCACCTTCGGGCTCGCGGTGGCGCTCCCGCAGCTCCTCAAGCACAAGGCGCTCGAGAAATGGACCGGCGGCGTGCAGGGCATCACCATCCTCAAGCCCGATCCGCCGTTCGGCCTGCCGATCAACGCCGACCAGTGGCTCTACTTCTTCGCGCTCGCCGTCGCGATCGTCATGTTCGCGCTCGGGCGAAACCTCCTCGCCGGGCGCATCGGGCGCGCGATGGTCGCGATCCGCGACAACCCGATCGCCGCCGAGGCGATGGGCATCGACATCGCGCTCTACAAGTCGCTCACCTTCGGCGTGAGCGCGATGTTCACGGGCATCGGCGGCGCGCTGGGCGCGATCGCGGTGCAGTTCGTCGCGCCCGACAGCTTCAACGTGTTCCTGTCGATCGCGTTCCTGGTCGGCATCGTCGTGGGCGGGCTCTCGACGCTGCAGGGCGCGATCTACGGCGCGCTCTTCATCCAGTTCGTGCCCAACGTCGCCGACCGCATCTCGCGCGCGGCGCCGTGGGCGATTTACGGCATCATGGTGATCCTGTTCATGTACCTGGCGCCCGGCGGCGTCGCGGGCTTCGTCCAACGCATTTCCCGCAGCTGGAGGAGGAGAACATGAAGCACGGCAAGCTCCTGGCAATCGCGTCCCTCGTCGCGGTCCTCGGCGCCGCTCCCGGCGCCTTCGCGCAGAAGAAGTACGACACGGGCGCGAGCGATACCGAGATCAAGATCGGGCAGACCATGCCCTACAGCGGACCGGCGTCGGCATACGGCACCATCGGCCGCATCGAGGCGGCGTACTTCAAAATGATCAACGAGCAGGGCGGCATCAACGGCCGGAAGCTCAACCTCATCAGCCTCGACGACGGCTACAGCCCGCCGAAGACCGTGGAAGCGACGCGCCGCCTGGTGGAGCAGGAGCAGGTCCTCTTCGACTTCCAGCCGCTCGGCACCGCGCCCAACTCGGCGATCCACAAGTACATGAACGCGAAGAAGGTGCCGCAGCTCTTCGTCGCGACCGGCGCGACGAAATGGGGCGACCCGAAGCATTTCCCGTGGACCATGGGCTGGCAGCCCTCGTACCAGACGGAGGGGAAGATCTACGCGAAGGACATCCTCGCGAGCCACCCGAACGCGAAGATCGCCGTGCTCTACCAGAACGACGACTACGGCAAGGACCTGCTGAAGGGCCTCAAGGAGGGCCTGGGGGCGAAGGCCTCGATGATCGTGAAGGAGGCGTCGTTCGAGGTCACCGATCCCTCGATCGACTCGCAGATCCTCTCGCTCAAGGACTCGGGGGCGGACGTGTTCGTGAACATCGCCACGCCGAAGTTCGCCGCGCTCGCGATCCGCAAGGTGTACGACTCGGGATGGCGGCCGGTGCACTACCTCAACAACGTCGCGCTTTCCATCGGCTCGGTGCTGAAGCCCGCGGGCCTCGAGAAGTCCAAGGGCCTCATCACCGTCGCCTACCTCAAGGACGCGACCGATCCGGAGTGGGCCAACGACCCGGCGATGAACGAGTACAAGGCGTTCCTCAAGAAGTGGTATCCCGAGGGCAACGTCGCCGACTCGTCCAACGTCTACGGCTACAGCGCCGCGATGACGCTGGTGCAGGTGCTCAAGCAATGCGGCGACAACCTCACGCGCGAGAACATCATGAAGCAGGCGGCGAGCTTGAAGCACCTGCAGCTGCCGCTGGCGCGCCCCGGGATCGAGGTCAACACCGCGCCCGACGACTTCTTCCCGTTCGAGGCGCTGCAGCTCGCGCGCTTCGACGGCGAGCGCTGGGTGGCGTACGGCAAGGTCATCGAGTGAGCCGGAGGCGGCGATGCACGGCCTGATGATGTCGATGCCGCTCGCGATCTCGTCGCTGCTGCGGCACGCGGACCTGAATCACGGCGACACCGAAATCGTCTCGCGCACGTGCGAGGGCGGCATCCATCGCTACACGTATCGCGAGTCGCACGCGCGCGCGCGGCGCCTCGCGAACGCGCTCGCGCGCCTCGGCGTGGGCGCGGGCGAGCGGATCGGCACGCTCGCCTGGAACGGCTACCGGCACTTCGAGCTCTACTTCGCCGTCTCGGGCATGGGCGCGGTCATCCACACCGTGAACCCGCGCCTCTTCCCCGAGCAGATCGCCTACATCGTCGGCCACGCCGAGGACCAGTACGTCTTCTTCGACCTCACGTTCGCGCCGCTGGTGGAGAAGCTCGCCGCCTCGTGCAAGGGCGTGAAAGGATGGGTGGCGATGACCGACCGGGCGCACATGCCGCGGCTCGGAATCCCCAACCTGCTCTGCTACGAGGAGCTCCTCGCCGCCGAGAGCGACGACTACGAGTGGCCGACGCTCGACGAGAACACCGCGGCGGGCCTCTGCTACACCTCGGGCACCACCGGAAATCCCAAGGGCGTGCTCTTCAGCCATCGCTCGACGGTGCTGCACGCGTATGCGATCTCGCTCCCCGACGTCTCGGATTATTCGGCGCGCAGCGTCATCCTGCCGATCGTGCCGATGTTCCACGTCAACGCGTGGGGCATCCCGTACGCGGCGCCGCTGGTGGGCGCGAAGCTGGTGTTCCCCGGCCCCGGCCTCGACGGCGCGAGCCTCTACGAGATGTTCGAGAAGGAGAAGGTGACCTCGTCCTCGGGCGTTCCCACCGTCTGGCTGGGGCTCATCAACCACCTGCGGCAGAACGACCTCAAGCTCTCGACGCTGAAGATGACCGTCATCGGCGGCTCGGCCTGCCCGCCCGCGATGATGAAGACGCTGCAGGAGGATTTTGGCATCGAGGTGCGCCACGGCTGGGGCATGACCGAGATGAGCCCGGTCGGCACGGTGAACACCGCGAAGGAGAAGCATCTCTCGTGGGCGCGCGAACGCCGCTTCGAGCTGGGCCTCAAGCAGGGCCGGCCCATCTGCGGCGTGGAGATGAAGATCGTCGACGGCACCGGCCGGGAGCTGCCGCGCGACGGCAAGGCGTTCGGCGACCTCCTCGTGCGCGGGCCATGGATCTTGCGCGAGTACTACAAGGGCGACGGCGGCAACCCGTTGCGCGACGGCTGGTTCCCCACCGGCGACGTGGGCACCATCGATGCCGACGGCTACCTGCAGATCACCGACCGTTCCAAGGACGTGATCAAGTCGGGCGGCGAATGGATCAGCTCCATCGACCTCGAGAACATCGCCATGGGGCATCCCGCGGTCGCGGAAGCCGCGGTGATCGGCGTGCGCCACCCGAAGTGGGACGAGCGGCCGCTGCTCGTCGTGGTGAAGAAGCCCGACGCCGAGGTGACGCGCGACGAGCTGCTGCGCTTCTACGAGGGCAAG
>JAICTR010000006.1 GCA_025936275.1 Burkholderiales bacterium | reverse complement strand
TGCAGGAACTCGATCACGCCGTCGACGCCGCCCGGCAACCGGCCGCGCAGCGTTGCCGGCGCTTCGGCGATGCGCGCCGCCACCGCGCCGTTGAAGATCGCGCCGAAGAGCGCCGCGCCCAGGCTCTGCCCGAGGTAGCGCGAGAACATGTTGGCGCCGGTCACCACGCCGCGCCGCTCCCATCCCACCACCGATTGCACGCCCACCAAAAGCGGCGTGGAGAGCAAGCCGAACCCGGCTCCGAGCACGACCTGGTTCGGCACCACCGCCCACACCGGCTGCGGCTCCGGCATGAGCGAGAAGCTGAGCGATGCGATCACCACCAGCGCCGCCCCCACCAGCGCGGTGTCGCGGAAGCCGATGCGCAGGTACAGCCGCCCGGAGAGCGCCGATGCGGTCGGCCATCCGATGCTCATGCTCGCGAGCACGAATCCGGCGCCGATCGCGCCCAGCCCCTGCACCGATTGCGAGAAGGTCGGCAGGTACGCGTTGGGCGCCATCATCACGAGGCCCATGCCGAGCATGGCGACGTTCGAACCCGCGAGCACGCGCCGGCGCCACAGCCACCCCGGCATCACCGGCTCCGCGGCATGGCGTTCCACCCATACGATCGCGAGCGCGAGGAGCGCGGTGATCCCGAATACGACGAGGCTTTGCGACGAGAGCCACGGCCACGCCTGGCCGCCCTGCAACAGGCCGAAGATCAAGAGTCCCACCGCCGCGAGCACCAGCGCGCATCCGGCGTAGTCGATGCGCGGATGCCGCGGCTCGAAGGACTCGTGCAGGAAGACCCGGATCAGCCACATCGACATCGCGCCGATCGGCAGGTTGATCACGAAGATCCAGCGCCACGACGCGTACTCGGCGAACGTGCCGCCGAGGAGCGGACCGGCGATCGCGGCCATCCCCCACACGCTCGAGAACCAGCCCTGCACGGCGGCGCGCTCGCGCACCGAATAGAGGTCGCCCGCGAGTGTGGCTACCGTCGCCATGATCGCGCCGGCGCCGAGGCCCTGCAGGCCGCGGAAGGCGATGAGCGCCGTCATGTTCCACGCGAGCGCGCAGGCGATGGATCCGCCGAGGAAGATGAGCGTGCCCGTGGTGAGGATCGCCTTCCGCCCGAACTGGTCGGAGAGCTTGCCGTAGATCGGGATCGTCACCGTCTGCGCGAGGAGGTAGATCGAGAACACCCAGCTGAATTTCCGGAAGCCGCCCAGCTCGCCGACGATCTGCGGGATCGCGGTGGAGACGATGGTGGTGTCCATCGCCGCCAGCATCATCGTGGACATCAGCGCGGCGAGCACATAGCGACGCGAATCCGGGGGCGCGCTTTCCCGGGGCGTCGAAGGGTGCGACATATCGCGAGCATGGGTCGCGCCGATCGCCCGCGTCAACTTGTTCCGAACGGCCTGCGGATCGGGATCGACCGCTTCAGCGACGCGAATGCAGGCGCACGGCAAGAGGGCGTGTGACACGCCGCGGCCGCCTCGGCTAGTGTCGTCCCATGCGGTGCTTAATGCCATCCCACGCGGTGGGACAGTGAGGATCTTCGAAAAGGCGCGATCGCTGCTGCAAGTGATCGGCGCCCGGCCCGGGATCCAGCTCCCTGAGTTGTCGCGGACAGTAGGAATGCCGAAGAGCAGCGTGCATCGCCTGTTGCGCACGCTCGCATCGCAAGGCTTTCTCGAGGAAAGCGGGAAGGATCATGGTTACAACGTCGGGCCGCTGATCAGGAGCCTGGCCGGCGGCGAAGCGGGCTACGAGCGGCTGATCGCCATGGCGCATCCCGGAATGGTCGCGCTGCGCGATGCTTGCAACGAGACGGTCGCGTTGCACGTGCTCGAAGCGAACGGCTGGATGACCGTCGACCAGATCGAAAGCACCCACGACCTCCGCAGGACCATCACCAACATCGGCGTCCCCATGCCGCTCCACGCCACCGCCACGGGCAAGCTCTTCCTCGCGTACATGCCGCATGCCGAGCGCGCGCGCTACATCGAAGCGCAAACGCTCGCGCGCTTCACGCCCAACACGCTCACCAGCAAGCGCCGGCTCCTCACCGCACTGGACCAGATATGCCGCGACGGCTACGCGATGTCGCGCCAGGAAATGGTGATCGGCGTCGCCGGGATCTCCATGCCGATATGGAGGGAAGGGCGCGTCTCGGCGGCCATCGGCGTATCGGGGCCGCTGAGCCGCTTCACTCCCAAATCGATTCAAGCGATCCGCAACGCACTGAAGAAAACCACCAAGGCGATCGAAGCGGAGCTCTGCGCAGGCCAGCCTGCAATGAGCTGCGCCGTACCCATTCGCCATCCACCGATAGCCCAGGTAAAGGCAAAAACATGACCACCACGTACACCAGCCTCTACACCGCCGACGGTCCCGCCCGCGGCCTTCCCGCGTTGGGCCTCTTCGAGAAGCGCTTCCCCTTGGCGACGAAGGGCGAGATCCCCGCGCTCCGCAGGCTGTGGGAAAAGTCCAAGGACATGCCCTGGAATCCCACCAAGGCGATCGCTTACGGGTCGTTCGACCGCTCCCGATTCAGCCAGGAGCAGCTCGATGCGGCGCGCCTTTGCTGGAGCCGGCGCGCATGGACCGAGTACACCGGGATCATCGAGGTGCCGGCCATGCTGATCCGGCTCTGCATCGACGGGCAAATGCCGATCCATGCGAAGTTCTGCCTTGCGGCGAAGATCATGGAAGAGGCGCGCCATTGCGAGGCCTCGCTCCTGCTCGCCGAAGCCATGGGAGGATATGTCGAGGAGCCACCGCCGGGCGACGCCATCATGCGCATGGTGGTCGCGGGCTTCCGCGATCGCATGGCGTTGAATCCCGCCGTGTCGCCCGAGGCCGCCATGACCGCATGGCACATCATCTCCGAGGGCATCGCGCTCGACATCTTCGCCGCGCGCTACAAGAAAACCACGGAGCCGGTGACGCGCGACGTCATCCGCCTGATCATGCAGGACGAGGTGCGCCACGTGGAGATGGGCTGGGACTTCCTCGAGTACCAGGTGCCCAACATGTCGGCGCAGCAGGTGAAGGCCATCGAGGACGTCGTAGTCGACATCGTCGAGAACGTCGAGATGAAAGGGTTCCATTCGATGTGCCTCCTCACGGACTCCGAGACGAGCGTCATGCGCCAGGCGGAGGCGATCGCGGCCGAGGCGCGGCTCGGGTTCTGCCGCGCCGAGGAAGAGCACCTGGTCTTCGTGAGGAGCCTGGAGGACGTGCGTAAGCGCCTCGCGAAGTACGGCATCCGCATTCCGCGCTATCCCGAGCTGGAAAAGGCGGCCTGACACCCGACGACGCGGCGCGACCGCGGCTTCGGCCGCACGGAGGGAGGAGACATGGATACGATCCTGAGGCTGATCATCGCGGTCGCCATGGTCATTGCCGGCATCGCTCCGGCCGGCGCGGAGACGTTCCCATCCAAACCGATCAAGATCGTGTCCCCTTTCCCGCCTGGCGGCGCGAATGACATCGTGGCGCGGGTCATCGCGGCACGGCTTTCGCAAACGGTGGGCCAGGCGGTAGTCGTCGAGAATCGGCCCGGCGCGGCGGGATCGATCGGCAGCGAGATGGTCGCGCGCTCGGCCCCGGACGGCTACACGCTGGTGATGGGGACGCTCGCCACGCACGGGCTCAATGCGCTCATCAACACGTCGCTTCCCTACGATCCGGTGCGCGACTTCACGCCGATCACGCTGATCGCGCGGATTCCGATCGTGCTCGAGGCGAATCCGGACTTAGGCGTGAAGAACGTCCAGGAGCTGATCGCGCTCGCCAAGACAGAACCCGGAAAGTTGAATTTCGCTTCCTCGGGTATCGGCTCCGTCAACCATCTTTCCGGCGAGCTCTTCAAGTCGATGGCGGCGGTCGACATCGTCCACGTCGGATACAAGGGGAGTGCGCCGGCGCTGAACGACGTGCTCGGCGGGCACGTCAAATTGATGTTCGATTTCCTGCCGTCGTCGCTTCCCTACATTTCTAGCGGCAAGCTGGTCGCTCTGGCGGTAACCAGCGCGCAACGCAGCGCCTTGCTGCCGGACGTGCCGACGATGGCGCAGGCAGGGTTGCCGAACTATGAGGCGAACTCCTGGTTCGGCATTCTCGGGCCGGCCGGCATGCCGAAAGCCATCGTGGACACCTTGAACGAGAAGATCGTCGACATCCTCAAGTCACCGGAAGTCGGAAAGCTCCTCTCGCGGCAAGGCGCCGAGCCGATTCCATCCACGCCGCGGCAATTCGAGCAGACCATCGAGGCGGACCTCGCGAGGTGGCGGCCGATCATCGCTTCGCTCCACCTCGCGGTTCGGTGAGCGGCTCGGGTTCTGTTTCTCAAATCTAATTTGCGAATGTTGTTCCTAAATGTTACTTGGATTCAATAGTGATTGGTACCAGAATAGGCGCCGTCATTGCGAACTTTCGGACACAGCGTCGTGCGATCGCCCTGACTGCGCAGAAATTGATTTCGACTCACGGCTTGAAAGACCTGACTACACCAACCGCTGCTTGGAGACAACAAATAGGGGAGTCCTACCATGCTGAAAAGGTCGGGATATCGCATTTGGAATCGAATTTCATTGGGGCTGCTGCTGATTTCGCTGATCGCGGTCGCTGGACCAGGCTTTGCTCAGAGCAAGAAGGTCACAATCGGGTACCAGCTGATCTATGGGCCCTTTCTCGTCGCGATCGCAAATGGCGACTTCGAAAGGGCGACAGGCTACAAGATCGAGTGGCGCCAATTCGATTCGGGCAACAACGTCGCGACCGCCATGGCGTCGGAAGACGTCCAGGTCGGTCCGGTGGGGTCAAGCCCCTTTGCCGCTGTGGTGAGCCGCGGCGTGCAACTGCAACTCTTTTACATCATGGACAACATCCAGGGTGCCGAGGCGATGGTCGTCCGTAACGGGGCCGGAATCGTCAAGCCCGCGGACCTCAAGGGAAAGAAGGTCGGAGTGCCGTTCGTCTCGACGACGCACTACCATCTCCTGACTGCCCTTAATATGTGGGGAATCGATCCGGCCAGCGTCCACATGCTCAACATGCAGCCTAACCAGATCGCGGCCGCGTGGGACCGGGGCGACATCGATGCCGGGTTCGTTTGGGGCCCGGCGCTCGCCAGGATCAAGGAGACCGGCAAGCTGTTCATAACGTCCGGCGAGATTGGCAGGAAGACGGGAAAGCGGACATTCGACGGTATGGCGGTCGATCGCAAATGGGCCGAGGCGAATCCGGATTTCATGGCCCAATTCGTCAAGGTGCTGGCGGCGGCCGACGCCGCGTATAACAAGAACCCAAAGGCTTGGACACTCGATTCTGCCGCGGTCAAGGCCAACGTCCGTCTGATCGGTGGCGATCCGAAGGACGTCGCCGAAACGGTGGCGGGATATGGCTATCCGAGCTTGAGCGAGCAGGCTTCGTCCGCATGGCTGAGCGGGGGCGCTGCCAGCGGCGCCGCGAAGGCACTGAAAGCCAACTCCGAATTCCTGAAGTCACAAGGCAGCATCGACGCGGTCGCCAGCGACTATGGCCAGTTCGTCACGGCAAAGTACGCCGAGGCTGCAATGAAGCTCAAGTAGGCTGGAGTAACGCTGTTCGGCCGGGCCTCGAGGACGAACTGGAAGCGACCAGATCGTAACGAGGCCCGCGCCTTGTTAGAGAGGTCGTGCAATTCATGGAAGATCTCGAAGTCAAGAATGTCAGCGTGGTATTTCCTGGCCAGCAAGCGGGGCAGAGCGTCCGTGCCCTGGAAAACATCAACCTCACGATCCATGATGGTGATTTTATGGTGGCCCTCGGCGCATCGGGGTGTGGAAAGACGACGCTGCTCAACCTGATGGCCGGCTTCATCGCTCCAACGGAAGGGGAAGTCCTGCTGGGGGGCAAGAACATCGACGGACCCGGATCCGATCGGGGCGTCGTATTTCAAAAGCACGCTCTGTTGCCCTGGCTCAACGTGCTGGAAAACGCGGAATTCGGCCTCAAGCTCCAGGGCGTGCCAGCCGCCCGACGGCGAGAGATCGCCAGCAGGAACCTCGCGCTCGTCGGGCTCCAGGATTTTCACAGGCATGCGACCTATCATCTATCCGGCGGCATGCAGCAGCGCGTTGGAATCGCACGCGCTCTCACGTGCGATCCCGCCACGCTATTGATGGACGAGCCAATGGGCGCGCTCGACGCCCTCACCCGCGAGACGATCCAGGAATTGCTCATCGACGTATGGCACAAGACCAGGAAGATGGTGTTCTTTATCACCCACAGCGTCGAGGAGGCGTTGTTCCTGGCTACGCGTCTCATCGTGATGTCGCCTCGGCCCGGCCGAATTACGCACACATACGAACTCGAGTTCCAGAGTCGGTTCCTCGAATGTCGCGATGCGCGGAAAGTCAAATCGGACCCGGAGTTCATCAAGGTCAGGGAAATGATCCTCGGCATCATCTACGGAGATGAGAGGGTGCGGGGTTTCACCGTCCCCCCAACGCACGCTTAACGATACGAACTCGGGGAATGCTCGACATCCACGCAAAGCGCAAGGCGGTATCGCGCCGTTGGTTCGCCAAGAGACCGGTCAAAGCCGGTGCGCAATTCGGAGCGCCGGGCCAAGGCACCAACAAAGTGATCAGCGCGGTGACGGTGGCCGCTCTGTTCCTGCTGTGGTTCGCAATCACCAATGCTGGCTTGGTAAAGCCCCTCTACCTGCCATCGCCGCAGGCGGTGTTCGAGAAGTTCATTGTGGTTTCGACCCGCGGCTATGCCAACTCGACCTTATTGCAACATACGCTGATCAGCCTCTACCGGGTGTTCACGGCATTCTTCCTGGCGTGCATCACGGCGATTCCGATCGGCATCATGATGGGTGTCAACCGCGTCGTGCGTGGTATCTTCGATCCGCCAATCGAGTTCTATCGGCCGCTTCCGCCGCTCGCATATCTTCCGCTGGTGATCATCTGGTTCGGTATCGGCGAGTTCTCCAAAACCCTCCTGATCTATCTCGCCATCTTCGCTCCGATGGCGATCAGCGCCCGCGCGGGCGTCGCTTCGGCTTCCATCGAGTCCATTCACGCCGCGTATTCGATGGGCGCGACTACGCCCCAGGTGATCTGGCATGTGATCGTGAAATCCGCCCTGCCCGAGATCTTCACGGGCATGCGCATCGGTATCGGGGTCGGCTGGACGACGCTGGTCGCCGGCGAAATGATCGCTGCCACTCGCGGGCTCGGCTTCATGGTGCTGGCCGCCGCCCAGTTTCTGGGAACCGACGTGGTTGTCATGGGCATCATCGTCATCGGCTTTTTCGCGTTCGCGTTCGACATACTGATGCGCTACCTGGAACGCGTGTTTGTGCCTTGGAGAGGGAAGATCTGAATCAGGCGGATTCGCGTGCTATATCGACCTTCGCGATACGCTCTGCCGACTTGATCGTGTTCACCAGCAGCATCGTAACGGTCATTGGTCCGACGCCTCCAGGAACCGGCGTGATATAGGAGGCCTTGCGGGCAACCGCATCGAAGTCGACGTCGCCGACGAGGCGTCCGTTGGGCATGCGGTTGATTCCGACGTCGATCACCACTGCTCCCGTCTTCACCATGGGCGCCGTGATCAGGTTCGGCTTGCCCGCCGCCACTACCAGAATGTCGGCGAGGATCGTGAACTGCGCAAGGTCGCGCGTCTTCAGGTGACAAATGGCCACGGTGGCCTCTTGCCTCATCAACAACATCGCCATGGGCTTGCCGACGATGTTGCTGGCGCCGACCACGACCACGTTCTGCCCCGAGATGGGAATGCGGCTGTATTCAAGGATGCACTGGACGCCATATGGTGTGCACGGCGGGAAGATCGTGTCTCCTGCGACCAGCGCGCCAACGTTATACAGGTTGAAGCCATCGACGTCCTTTTCGATGGCGATCGCTTCCAATAGCCTGCGGCTTCGGAAATGCGCCGGCAGGGGGAGTTGGACGAGTATTCCATGGATCGCCGGATCCACATTCAGTTGGAGGATCCTGTCGAGCACTTCCTCCTCGGCGGCAGTGGCTGAAAACTCGTGCCGCTCTGAGTGAATGCCAAGGTCCTCGCAGGCCTTCACTTTGCGGCGCACGTAGATCTGGGATGCGGGATCGCTTCCGACGATCAGAACGGCCAAGCCAGGTTGGACGCCTTCTTCTCTCAATCGAACCACGCGCTCCTTCCACTTCGCGCGCACTACCTTTGCGATCGCATTGCCGTCGATAATGATCGCGCTCATGCGGTGGTCCGCGGCCTGCGGTAGTCTCTAGATCGTGCGAAGCTCGCTCGTCCAGTTGTCATAGCGCCGCAGTCCGGTCAGCATCTTTGCGTATTCCTCGAAGCTCAAGAGCTCGTCGAAGCCATCCGAGGGCAATCTGCGCAGCTTCATGATTCCGTCTTGCGCATAGGGATACTTGTTGATGAAGGAAGGATCGCGCGCGACCGCCTCGTTGATCCCGATTACTTCTCCGCTGACCGGAGAGATGATGTCGCTCGCAGCTCGATAGCTGTCGATCCAGCCGGCGACTGTGCCTTTCTTCACCTTGTCACCCACCTTCGGCAACTCGATCGCGAGGACGTCTCCCATCGCACGCTGGCCGAAGTCGGAGTATCCGACGGCGACTATGTCTTGCCGGCCTTCCTCGATGCATGCCCACATATGAGCGCTTGAGAAGCGCAAGCCGTAGGGTGAGCGGGTGAAAACGGCGGGAGCGTCCTTCGCTTTGCGTTCACAAAACGGCAATGCGACAATGCGTGCCTTGCGCTTAGTGCCGCGAATCTCGATCTCCAGATCTGTGCCCACGGCCGAGTGCTCCGTCGCGACATAGCCCAGCCCGAGGTTGCGGCCTGTCACCGCCGCGGAGAGCGGGCCGCTGGTGACACGTCCAACTTCCCTCTCGCCCTTGAAAATTGGATAGCCGTTGCGGATCGTCAGAGGTCCCTCCACCTCGAGGCCCACCATCTTGCGGCGCACACCCGCGGCCTTGATCTTCGTGAGCGCCTCCTTCCCAACGAATTCCTTCGCGAGCTTCACCACCCAACCAAGTCCTGCTTCGTATGGATTCGTCTTCGAATCCATGTCGTTGCCGTTCAGAAGATAACCCGCCTCGGTCCTCAGGCTCTCCCGCGCGGCCACGCCATGCGGCTGGATGCCGAGAGGCGCGCCGACCGCGAGCAGCTCGTCCCAGACCCATGGCGCGCGGTCGCGGTCGACCATGATCTCGTAGCCGCGTTCCCCGGTGTAGCCGGTGCGGCTGACGATAGCCGGAACTTCGGCATATTTCGTATGGATCGTCGTTTGGACAAGCGAGTAGTACGGCAGATTCGACAGGTCTGCTTTGGCGATTCGCTGCAATACTTCGAGGGACTTGGGTCCCTGTAACGCCATGAGGGCGGTCTCCGAGGAGATGTTGTTTACCTTCACGTTCATGCCGTGTGCATGCCTTAGGATGTGGTGGTAGTCTTCATCCGTTTTCGTGACGTTGACGACCCACCGAAAATGGTTCTCGCCGAGCCTCAAACACACGAGGTCGTCGATCACGCAGCCATCTTCGCCGCACATCACGGAATACATGGCTTGGTCCACCCCGAGCTTGCTGGCGTCGTTTGTGGCCATCTTCTGCACTAGGGCCAAGGCATCGGGCCCGATGAAATCGAGCTCGCCCATGTGCGACACGTCACAAAGGGTCACGCCTTCCCGCGTCGCCTTGTGCTCGGCAACGTGGCCCCGATAGTGCATGGCACGCGCGAATCCCTTCAGGTTGATGACAAGGGAGGCGTCGCGCACGTGCTGGTCGAAGAGGGGGGTACGTTTCATAGGGGGGGCCCGTCGGTACGGCGCTGGCGCGCAGTTTCCGTCGAATCTTAGCAAGATTGATTATTGAATATTAGTAAGGATGCAGGAACAATGTTATTAACCTAACTTTGGCGAGAAGGTACCTTTGAACAACGTCCGCAGCGTGGTCGCGTTCGTGAACGTGGTAAACGCCGGAAGCTTCACGGCGGCTGCCGCAAATCTCGGAGTTACTCCGGCCGCCGTCAGCAAAAGCGTTCAGAACCTGGAGCGTGAGCTGGGGATCAGGCTCCTGAATCGCTCCACGCGGCGGCTCGCCCTCACGGAGGAGGGCGAATTTTTCTTCGAGCGCGCACGCGCCGCGATGCTGGATCTCGATAACGCGGTTAGCGCAGTGATGGAAAGCAAACGCGAGCCGATGGGCCTGCTGAGGGTGACTTCGGCGATTACCTTCGGTCGCAGCAAGCTTCTGCCGCTTATCTCTGAATTCATGAGACGCTATCCCAAGGTCACGCTGAACATCACGCTGGAGGACCGTTTCGCCGACATGCTGGTCGAGAGCTACGACGTGAGCATTCGCGTCGACCTGCGGCCTCTGGAAAATGTGGTGGCGCGAAGTGTCAGTCCGATTCAGGCCGTGGTTTGTGGCACACCCTCGTACTTTCGGACGCATCCTATGCCGCGGGTGCCGAAGGATTTACTGGACCACAATTGCATCCGCTTTCGCAGCGTCGGCAGCAGGAAGGTGCTGGGATGGGAGTTCGAGCGTGGCGGCAAGATCTTCGAGCAGCAGGTGCACGGAACGCTTATCCTCAGCGACTCCGATGCGATCTGTACCGCCGTGGTCGACGGAAGTGGGCTTGGACAAATTCCTGGCTATCTTGCCGCCCCGTATGTGAAAGCGGGGCAACTCAAACCTGTGCTGGTGGGTTACCTTTCCCAGTCACGCAACGTCTATGTTTGCTATTCGGCGCAGAAGTACGTCTCGCCACGTATTCGCGCGTTTATCGATTTTGTCATGGAGAAATTGGGTCGCAATCCGGAGCTGCTGGTGAACCTGGCGCCTACGAAGGCGACTCGCCGCGCTCACGCTTGAGCATGAGGATGAACGCCGCGGGCACGTGCACCAGCCCGAATCCCGACAGGAACACCAGAGGCGCCGGATAGGCTTCGCCGGCGTATTCGGCCGCCGCGAACCCGAACGCCACGCCGATCAGCACCAGGAGGCCGCGGGTGAGCATCACGCCCGAGCGCGTCGCCTCGAAACGCGGGATGCGCCATTGGGTGTAGGCGGCGGCCGCGAGCAGCACGGCGGTAAGGATGGCAAGGCCGGCGGTGGTCATGGAAGGCTCCGTTCCCCTCTCCCAGTGAGAGGGCCGGCCGGAGCCGGGGTTCACTCCGCGGTCGGGAACTTCCGCGGCACCATGGCAAGGATTCCGAGGATCGCCAGGGCGATCACCGCCATGCCGAGGAAGATGTCCCGCGTCGCGGCAGAGATCGCGTGGCGCAAGTACGTCTCGGCCGCCGTCTGGCCATGGGACTTTTGCAGGAAGCCGATCACCCCATCGACGCCGTTCGGCAGCTTCCCGTGCAGCGCCGCCGGTGCCTCGGCTACCCGAGACGCGATCGCGCCATTGAAGATCGCGCCGAACACCGCCGCGCCCCGGGCTCTGCCCCAGGTAGCGCGAAAACATGTTGGCGCCGGTGACCACGCCGCGCTGCTCCCGGCCCACGACCGATTGCACGCCCACCAAAAGCGGCGTGGATAGCAGCCCGAAGCCCGCTCCCAGCAGCACCTGGTTGGGCACCACCGCCCATACCGGCTGCGGGTCGGGCATCAGCGTGAAGCTCGCGCTCGCTCGCGAGCACGATCAGCACGGTGCCCAGGAATGCGGTGTCGCGAAAGCCTATGCGCAGGTACAGCCGCCCCGAGAGCGCCGAGGCGACCGGCCATCCGATGCTCATGCTCGCGAGCACGAATCCGGCGCCGATGGCGCCCAGGCCCTGCACCGACTACGAGAAGGTCGGCAGGTACGCGTTGGGCGCCATCATGACGAGCCCCATGCCCAGCATCGCGATGTTCGATCCCCCGAGCACGCGCCGCCGCCACAGCCACCCCGGCATCACCGGTTCCGCGGCATGGCGTTCGACCCGGAAGATCGCAATCAAGAGCAAAGCGGTGAGCCCGAACACGATGCAGCTCTCGCGCGAGAGCCAGGGCCACGCCTGGCCGCCTTCCAGCAAGCCGAAGATCAGCAGTCCCACCGCCGCCAACACCAACCAACGCGCAGCCCGCGTAATCGATGCGCGGGTGGCGCGGCTTGAACGATTCCTTGAGGAAGATCCGGATGAGCGCGATGGATACCGCGCCGATCGGCAGGTTGATCACGAAGATCCAGCGCCACGACGCGTACTCGGCGAACGTGCCGCCGAGGAGCGGCCCGGCGATCACGGCCATCCTCCACACGCTCGAGAACCAGCCTTGCACCGCCGCACGCTCGCCCACCGAGTACAGGTCGCCCGCGAGCGTCGCCACCGTCGCCATGATCGCGCCCGCGCCGGGGCCCTGCACGCCGCGGAACACGATGAGCGTCGTCATGTTCCATGCGAGCGCGCAGGCGATGGATCCGCCGAGGAAGATCAGCGTGCCGGTGGTGAGCACGGCCTTGCGTCCGAACTGGTCGGAGAGCTTGCCGTAGATCGGGATGGTGACGGTCTGCGCCAGCAGGTAGATCGAGAATACCCAGCTGAACTTGCGGAAGCCGCCGAGCTCGCCGACGATCTGCGGAATCGCGGTCGAGACGATGGTGGTATCCATCGCCGCGAGCATCATGGTGCACATCAGCGCGGCGAGCACGTAGCGGCGCGAATCCGGGGGCGCGCTTTCCCGGTGCGTCGAGGGGCGGGACATGGCGCGAGCATGGGTCGCGACGATCGGCGCCGTCAAGGTCGCGACATCGACCCCTATAATCCGCCACCCATCCCCGAGGAGCGCCCATGAACCCCGTCGTCCATTTCGAGATGCCCTACGACGATGCATCCCGCGTATCGGCCTTCTACAAGTCCGCATTCGGCTGGAAGATGAAGGCGATGGGCGAGGCCATGGGCCGCTACGTGCTCGCCTCGACGGCGGCGAGCGGCGCCGACGGCCGCCCCACGAGTCCCGGCCAGATCAACGGCGGCTTCTTCCCGAAGAAGCCCGATTGGCCGATGCAGCATCCGTCGGTCGTCATCGCCGTGGACGACCTCGTGACGGCGATGAACAAGATCACCCGGGCGGGCGGCCGCGTGCTCGGCGAGCCGATGGAGATTCCCGGGGTCGGCGGCTACGTCTCGTTCGTCGATACCGAGGGCAACCGCGCGAGCCTGTTGCAGCCGCTGGCGAGGGAGAAGCCGCGGGCGAGCTCGAGGGCCAAGCCGAAGGCCCAGCCGAAGAAACGCCCCGCCGCGAAATCGAAGGCGGCCGCGAAGTCGCGCAAGCGCAAGTCCGCCAGATAGCCGAGCGCGGCTGAACTTCGGCGCGCGAATGCGGCCCTAAAGCGCACAGCCGTCCTCGCCTCCCCCATGCCCCTCGGCAGCTCTCCGCAGGCCGCGTCCGCCGCACGCCCGTCGCAGGAAGCGATCCGCGCGCGCAACCACGTGAACATCTCCGGCCGGGGCGAGCGGGTGATGCTCTTCGCGCACGGCTTCGGCTGCGACCAGGCGATGTGGCGTTATGTCGCGCCGGCGTTCGCCGACGAATATCGGATCGTGCTCTTCGACTACGTGGGAAGCGGCAAGTCCGACTGGCACGCTTACGACTCGCAGCGCTACGGCTCGCTCGAGGGTTACGCGCAGGATGTCCTCGACGTGATCGCGGCCTTCGACCTCACCGACGTGATCTTCGTCGGCCACTCGGTGAGCGCGATGATCGGCATGCTCGCGGCCCTGCGCGCGCCCGAGCGTTTCGCGCACCTCGTCATGATCGGCCCGTCGCCCTGCTACGTGAACGAAGCGGGGTACGTCGGCGGCTTCGAGCGCAAGGACATCGAGGGACTGCTCGACCTCATGGAGAAGAACTACGTCGGCTGGGCGTCCTTCCTCGCGCCGGTGATCATGAAGAACGTCGAGCGCCCCGAGCTCGCGGCGGAGCTGCGGTCGAGCTTCTGCGCCACGGATCCGAACGTGACGCGCGAGTTCGCGCGGGTGACGTTCCTCTCCGACAACCGCGCCGATCTCGGCCGCCTGCGCGTGCCCGCGCTCATCCTGCAATGCGCCGAGGATGCGGTGGCGCCCGAAGCGGTGGGGCGCTACCTCGAGCGCACGCTCGCCGGCAGCACCTTCCGCCAGATGCAGGCGACCGGGCATTGCCCGCACATGAGCCATCCCACGGAGACGGTGCGGCTCATCGAGGAGTACCTGGCCGCCGCGGGCGAAGCCCGCTGAGCGCATGGATCCGTTGCTCGACGCGGCCCCGTTCGGCTTCCTCGTCGTGCGGGACGACGGGCACGTCGAGCGCGCCAACCGCACGCTGCTCGAGATGCTGCAGATGGCGCCCGAGCGCCTCATCGGCCGGCACGTGGACAACTTCCTCACCGCGCCGAGCCGCATTTTCTATCAATCCCACGTCTTCCCCGCGCTCAAGCTGCAAGGCGAGGTGCACGAGGTCTACCTGTCGCTCGCCACGGGCAACGGCGCGGAGCTGCCGGTGCTCGTCAACGCCGCGCGCCGCGAGGATGCCGGCGGGCCGCGCAGCGACTGGGCGGTGGTCGCGATGCGCCACCGCAACGAATACGAGAACCTGATCCTCGAGGCGCGCAGGCTCGCGGAGGACGCCTCGCGCGCCAAGGATGATTTCCTGTCCTTCGTCTCGCACGAGCTTCGCGCGCCGCTTTCGGCGATCAAGAACTGGACCGCGCTCCTCGCCGGCGGCCAGCTCGATCCCGCGCAGGTGAAGCGCGGCCTGGAGGCGATCGAGCGCAACGTGAACCTGCAGGTGAAGCTCGTGGAGGACCTCCTCGATCACGCGCGGCTCGCCACCGGCAAGGTGCGGGTGGACCTCGCGCCGCTCGACGCGCGCTCGGTGCTGGAGTCGGTGCTCGACGGCATGGAGCCCACGGCCCACGCCAAGGGCATCGGGGTCGAACAGGATCTGCCGGCGGGCGCCATGGCGGTCTCGGCGGACACGGAGCGCTTGCAGCAGGTGTTCTGGAACGTGCTCTCCAATGCGGTCAAGTTCACGCCCGGGCACGGGCGCGTGAGCGTGGCGATGCGGCGCGCGCAGGGTTGGATCGAGATCGTCGTGAGCGACACGGGCAAGGGCATCACGCCGGAATTCCTCCCCTACGTGTTCGAGAGCTTCCGCCAGGACGAGGCGCGCATCTCGCGCGCGGAAGGCGGCCTCGGCCTCGGCATGTCGATCACGCGCCAGCTCGTGGAGCTGCACGGCGGCACCGTTGCCGCGGCGAGCGAGGGCTTGGGGAAGGGCGCCACATTCACCATCCGCCTGCCCTCGCTCGAGGTGGGCGCCCTCACGAAGGCGATTCGCCCCTTTCCCGCTTGAGGAGCAGGATCGCGGCGGCCGGCAGGTGCACCAGCCCGAAGGCGGAAAGGAACACCAGCGCGGCGGGATATCGCGGACCCGCGTAGTAGGCGACGGCCGCGAAGCCGAAGGCCACTCCGATCAGGATCAGGACGCCGCGCGTGAGCATCGCGCCGGACCTCGTGGCTTCGAAGCGCGGGATGCGCCATTGGGCATAGCCGGCCGCGACCAGCAGCGCGCCCGTGACGGCGGCGAGGACTGCGGTGCTCATGGAATCCTCCTTTCGCTCGCTCTCCTGTTGGGAGGGCCGCGCGAGGTCGAGGTTCAACTGCCTCATGGGATGATCCCGGTCGCGCGAATGCAAACGCGGCTCATGGATCCCTTCGAGGTCGTCATCACGGGCGCCGGCGCGGCGGGCGAGGCGCTGGCGCAGGCACCGCTATAATTTCGGTTTGCCCGTTCGCACCGCCATGCCGCAAACCCTCTACGAAAAGCTCTGGTCCTCCCACCTCGTGCGCGAGGAGCCCGATGGAACGGGGCTGCTGTACATCGACCGCCACCTGGTGCACGAGGTGACCAGCCCGCAGGCCTTCGAAGGCCTCGAGGTCGCGCATCGCAAGCCGTGGCGGATCGATTCCGTGGTCGCCACCGCGGACCACAACGTCCCGACCACCGGGCGCAACGTCGGTATCGCCGATCCGGTCTCGAAGCTGCAGGTGGATACGCTCGACCGGAACGTGGACAAGTTCCGCGTGAAGAGCTACTTCGGCATGAACGACCGGCGCCAGGGCATCGTGCACGTGATCGGCCCCGAGCAGGGCGCGACGCTGCCCGGGATGACGGTGGTCTGCGGCGATTCGCACACCAGCACCCACGGCGCGTTCGCGGCGCTCGCGTTCGGCATCGGCACGAGCGAGGTCGAGCACGTGCTCGCCACCCAATGCCTGGTGCAGAAGAAATCGAAGACGCTCCTCGTGCGTTGCGAAGGGCGGCTGCCGCCGGGCGTCACCGCGAAGGACCTGGTGCTCGCCGTGATCGGCAGGATCGGCACCGCCGGCGGCACCGGCTACGCCATCGAGTTCGCGGGCTCGACCATCCGCTCGCTCTCGATGGAAGGGCGCATGACGGTGTGCAACATGGCGATCGAGGCGGGCGCGCGCGCCGGCATGGTGGCGGTGGACGAGAAGACCATCGACTACCTGCGTGGCCGCCCCTACGCGCCGCGCGGCGAGCAGTTCGAGAAGGCGGTCGCGTACTGGAAGACCCTGGTCTCGGATCCGGGCGCGCACTTCGACAAGGTGGTCGAGATCGACGCGACGCGACTCAAGCCCCAGGTCACCTGGGGCACTTCGCCCGAGATGGTGGTCTCCATCGAGGACCGTGTGCCCGATCCCGAGCGCGAGAAGGATCCGGTGAAGCGCGAGGCGATGGAACGCGCGCTCACCTACATGGGCCTCGAGCCGAATACGCCGATCAGCGCGATCAATGTCGACAAGATCTTCATCGGCTCGTGCACCAACTCGCGCATCGAGGACCTGCGCGCGGCCGCCGCCGTCGTGAAGGGCCGCCGCGTGGCGCGCAACGTGAGGCTCGCTCTCGTGGTGCCCGGCTCCGGCCTCATCAAGGCGCAGGCCGAGAAGGAAGGCCTCGACCGCATCTTCCGCGACTCGGGCTTCGAGTGGCGCGAGGCCGGCTGCTCGATGTGCCTCGGCATGAACGACGACAAGCTTTCGCCGGGCGAGCGATGCGCTTCCACCTCGAACCGCAACTTCGAGGGACGCCAGGGCCCCGGCGGGCGCACGCACCTGGTGAGCCCCGAGATGGCGGCCGCCGCGGCGATCGCCGGACACTTCGTGGACGTGCGGCGGCAATAGCCGGGCGTTCGCGGCGCCGGGCGATCAGGGCTCGCAGTGCGAGTCGATGAACTGGTCCTCGTGCATCTCGACCACGCACTCGAGGTCCTCGGGCCAGGGCAGGTGCAGATGGATCGGCCGCATGACGAGCTCCGTGCAGCGGCCGTCGCCGCGCAGCGTCTCGACGATCTGCCAGCCATCCTCCTCGCGCAGGCCGCGCGCGTTCATCTCGCGGCGCAGGTAGGCCCTCGCTTCGTCGCAACGTTTGGCGAAGGTCCGGGCGATGACGTCTTCGGGGGCCATGGCGTCACCATATCCGCCCCCGTCGTGCGATCGTTGCAGGCGGTTGGCACCAGCGCGCGTCGCCCGCGGCCGGCTCCGTTTGTAGGAGATGCGGACGCTATAATCATCGTTTCCCCGCGCACCGCATCGTCATGGAGAAATTCACCGTCCACACCGGCCTCGTCGTTCCGCTCGATCGCGCGAACGTCGACACCGACGCCATCATCCCGAAGCAGTTCTTGAAGTCGATCAAGCGCACCGGCTTCGGCCCGAACCTCTTCGACGAATGGCGCTACCTCGACCACGGCGAGCCGGGGATGGACCCGGCCAGGCGCAAGCCGAACCCGGACTTCGTGCTGAACCAGCCGCGCTACCAGGGCGGGACGATCCTCCTCGCGCGCAAGAACTTCGGCTGCGGCTCCTCGCGCGAGCACGCGCCGTGGGCGCTGCAGCAGCACGGCTTCAAGGCGGTGATCGCCCCTTCGTTCGCCGACATCTTCTTCAACAACTGCTTCAAGAACGGCCTGCTCGCGATCGTGCTGCAGGAGTTCCAGGTCGACCACCTCTTCAACGAGGTCGCCGCGCACATCGGCTACAAGCTCACCATCGACCTTCCCGCGCAGACCGTCACCGCCACGGGCGAGAAGCCGATGAACTTCGACATCGAGCCCACGCGCAAGGCGAACCTGGTGAACGGGCTGGACGAGATCGGCCTCACGCTCCGCCACGCGGACGAGATCCGCGAGTACGAGGAGAGGCGCAAGCGGAGCGAGCCTTGGATTTTCTCGTGAGCAGGACCCGTCGTCCTCGAGCCATCGGGGACCCACGGATTCCCGCCTTCGCGGGAATGACGCCATGAAAATCGCCCTGCTGGCCGGCGACGGCATCGGACCCGAGATCCTCGCCGAGGCGAAGAAGATCCTCGAGATCCTCCGCAAGGAAGGCCAACCCATCGAGACCGAGGAAGCGCTCGTCGGCGGCGCGGCTTACGACGCCACCGGCGAGCCGCTCCCGGCGAAAACGCTCGATCTCGTCAAGCGATCGGACGCGGTCCTCTTCGGCGCGGTCGGCGGCCCCAGGTACGACACGCTCCCCCGCGACAAGCGCCCCGAGAAGGCGATCCTGGGCCTCAGGAAGGAATGCGATTTCTTCGCGAACCTGCGGCCGGCCACCGTCTTTCCCGAGCTCGCCGACGCTTCCACGCTCAAAGCGGAAGTCGTGAGCGGCCTGGACATCATGATCGTGCGCGAGCTCACGGGCGACATCTACTTCGGCCAGCCGCGCGGCGTGAGCGGCAATAAAGGTGAGCGCGTCGGGATCAACACGATGCACTACACCGAGCCGCAGATCCGCCGCATCCTCCATGTGGGCTTCAAGACCGCCCGCGCGCGTGGCAAGCAGCTCACCTCCATCGACAAGATGAACGTCCTGGAGACCACGCAGCTGTGGCGGGATGTTGCGGACGAAATCGCACGCGATTACCCGGACGTGCGGCTTTCGCATATGCTCGTGGACAACTGCGCGATGCAGCTGGTGCGGAACCCCCGGCAGTTCGACGTCGTCGTGACGGGCAACATGTTCGGCGACATCCTCTCCGACGAAGCTTCGATGCTCACGGGCTCGATCGGGATGCTGCCGTCGGCCTCGCTCGACGCGAACGGCAAGGGCCTCTACGAGCCGATCCACGGCTCGGCGCCGGACATCGCGGGCAAGGGCCTCGCGAACCCGCTCGCGATGATCCTCTCGATGGCGATGATGTTCCGCTACACATTCCAGCGCGCCGACATCGCCGACCGCATCGAGAAGGCGGTCCGCGCGGCGCTCGCTTCCGGTCTTCGAACGGCGGACATCGCCGGCACCAAGTCGAAACCGGTGACCACGACCGAGATGGGTTCGGCCGTGGTCAAAGCGCTCTAGAACACACACTCCAATTTTGCCGTGAGGTTTGAGATGAGATCCGTTGGTTTTATCGGTTGGCGAGGCATGGTGGGCTCGGTGCTCATGGAGCGCATGCGCGAGGAGCGCGATTTCGACTCGATCGACCCGACCTTCTATACGACGAGCAACGTGGGAGGGCCCGGGCCGAACATCGGCAAGAGCGTCCCGGCGCTGAAGGACGCGAACGATGTGAGGGAGCTCGCGAAGCACGAGGTGCTGGTGAGCTGCCAGGGCGGCGAGTACACGAAGGCCGTGTATCCGAAGCTGCGCGCGTCGGGCTGGGACGGCTACTGGATCGACGCGGCCCAGGCCCTGCGCATGGAGAAGGACGCCGTCATCATCCTCGACCCGGTCAACAAGCCGGTGATCGACAAGGCGGTGGCATCGGGCGTGAAGAACTACATCGGCGGCAACTGCACCGTGAGCCTCATGCTCATGGCGATCGACGGGCTGTTGAAGAACGACCTCGTCGAGTGGGTGAGCGCCATGACGTACCAGGCCGCCAGCGGCGCGGGCGCGCAGAACATGCGCGAGCTGCTGCAGCAGATGGGCGAGGTGCACCTCGCGGCCAAGAGCTACCTTGCGGATCCGGCCAGCGCCATCCTGGACATCGATCGCGAAGTCGCGGGAATCCTGCGCG
>JAICTR010000418.1 GCA_025936275.1 Burkholderiales bacterium | reverse complement strand
GTCCTTCACGAACACCTTGGAGCGCCGGTCGGGGTTGTAGCGCGCGCGCCGCCGCTCGGGCAGCCGCTCGGGGTCGGACTCGACGAAACCGCGCTCGAGGAACCAGTGGGTGGTGCGCGTGGAGAGCACGAAGAGCGATTTCAGGCCGGCCGCGCGGGCGCGCGACTCGGCATAGGCGAGGAGCCGCTCGCCGCGCCCGCCGTCGCGGTAGAACGGATTCACCGCAAGGGCCGCGAGCTCCGCGGTCTTTTCCTCCGGGTACGGGTGCAGCGCCGCGCAGCCGAAAATGTTGCTGTCGGAGGCGATCACGAAGAAGCGGTCGATCTCGCGCTCGAGCTCCTGGGCCTCGCGCCGCACGAGGATGCCCTGCTGCTCGAGCGGCTCGAGGATCTGCTGGATGCCCGCCATGTCGTCGTGCGTCGCGGGACGGATGGTCTCGGGCGACTCGGGCACGATCATCGTGCCGATGCCGTGGTGCGTGAAGAGCTCGATCAGGAGCGCGCCGTCGACGTGGCGGCTGATGAGGTGCGCGCGCTTCACGCCGTGCTCGCAGGCCTTCACCGCGCAGGGCAGGTACACGTGCACGTCCTCGGTGAGGTGGTTGCGCGCCGCGACCTCGGTCGCCTGCTTCACCGTGAGCTCGGGCATGAGGCGGCCCTTCGCGTCGAGCGCGCCCGCGGTCTCGGTGAGGAAGATGAGCTTGTCCGCCTGCAGCGCGATCGCGGTGGAGGTCGCCACGTCCTCGAGCGTGCAGTTGAACACGTCTCCGGTGGGCGAGAAGCCGATCGGCGAGAGCAGCACCACCTCGTGGTCGTCGAGGCGGCGCACGATCCCCTCGGCGTCGATCTTGCGCACCTCGCCGGTGTGCTGGAAATCGACGCCGCCCACCACGCCCACCGGCTTGGCGGTCACGAAGTTGCCCGAGGAGACGCGGATGTCGGCGCCCCACATCGGGCTATTGGCGAGCTCCATCGAGAGCAGCGCCTCGACCTCGACCCGCACGATGCCGTTCGCCTCCTTCACGCAGGCGAGCGCGCGCGCGTCGGTCACGCGGCGGTTGCCGACATAGCGCGGCTCCACGCCGTGCTCGCGCATCTGCTTCTCGATCTGCGGGCGGGTGCCGTGCACCAGCACCACGCGCACCTCGAGGCTCACCAGCACGTTGATGTCGTGCGTGAGCTGCTGGAACTCGCCGTCCTCGAGCACCTCGCCGCCGAACGCGATCACGAAGGTCGCGCCGCCCCAGCGATGGATGTAGGGCGTCGCGGCGCGAAACCATTTGACGAACGCCTCGGTCTTGAGCCTGGGATTGCGGGCCATGGGGCGCGATTCTATCGTGCGCTCGCGCGGGCTAGCGCCGCGGGGCGAAGTCGCCCCACAGCGCGTGGATCGCGGCGAGCGCCGCGAGCGGCGCGGTCTCGGTGCGCATCACGCGGCAGCCGAGCGAGAGCGGCTCGCAGTGGCGCGAGAGCGCGAGCTCGCGCTCGCGATCGGAGAATCCGCCCTCCGGGCCGACCAGGAGCTCGAAGGGCGAGGCGGGGCGCGCGTGGTCCGCGAGCGCAGGCGCATGCGGCTCGAGCATCCAGCGCTCGAGCTCCGAGGGCGCCGCGATCCAGCTCTGGAAGCCGAGCGTGGGCCGCACCTCGGGGATGCGGTTGCGGCCGCTTTGCTCGCACGCCGCGATCGCGACGCGGCGCCAGTGCGCCTCGCGGCGCGCCGCGCGCTCGCCCGAAAGCCGCACCACGCTGCGGTCGCACACCAGCGGCTGGATCCACCCGACGCCGAGCTCCACCGATTTCTGGATGATCCAGTCCATCTTGTCGGCTTCGGGAAGCCCCTGCACCAGGCCGATCGCGAGCGCGCTCTCGCGCTCCACGTCGCGCCCGGCGCCGACCTTCACGTCGACGCGCTCGCGGTCGATGCGCTGGATCACCGCGTCGTACTCGCCGCCGCGGCCGTCGAAGACGTTGAGCGCATCACCCACCTTCAGTCGCAGCGCCTTGGAGACGTGCTGCGCCGCTTCCGGCGCCAGCGCGAACTGGGCCCCCGGTCCGAGGCGGACGTCGCAGTGGATGCGGGGCAGCGGCATGGGGATTCGCCGATGCTAGCATAGGGCCGTGGACATCACGGCCCGCTTCGCCGCCCGCGTCATCGACGCCGTGCGGCGCGTGGCGGCCGACGAGGTGCTCCCGCGTTGGCGCGGCGCCGCGGCGCTCGTGAAGCACGATGGCAGCGTCGTCACCGAGGCCGATTACGCGGCGCAGGAAGCGCTCCTCGCGCGCCTCGCCGCGATCGAAGGCGTCCCGGCGATCGCCGAGGAGATGGCCGCGGAGGCGCAGCGCGCGGTGTACGAGGCCGCGCCACGCTACTGGTGCGTCGACCCGATCGACGGCACGCGCAACTTCAGCGCCGGCGTCCCGTTCTTCGCCATTTCCGTCGCGCTGGTGCAAGAGGGACGCAGCCTCTTCGGCGTGGTGCTCGATCCGGTCGCGGACGAGGCGTGCCATGCGATCCTCGGAGGCGGCGCATGGCTCGACGACATGCCGTTGAAGGTGCCGCCGGTGGCGCCGCCGCTCTCGCGCGCCGTGGCGGAGGTGAGCCTGCGCCGCGACACCGCACGGCTGCGCGCGCCGCTCAAGCATCGCGCGCCCTATGCGAAGCGGCTCGTGAGCGGGTCGTCGGCACTTTCCTGGTGCCACCTCGCCGCGGGACGCGTC
>JAICTR010000210.1 GCA_025936275.1 Burkholderiales bacterium | reverse complement strand
GCTGCGCGAGCGCCCGCTCGTGCGTCTCCGCACGCGAGCGCGCTTCGGCTTCGAGCTTGCGTTCCGATTCGACCCGCGCCTGGGCTTCCGAGGCCGCACGCTCCTCGGCGATCGCGCGTTCCATGGCGAGCGCCCCGGCGCGCGCCTCGCCTTCGACGCGCGATTCGGCCGCCGCGCGCGCCTCCGCATCGGCGAGCGCACGGCGCTCGATCGCCTCGCGCTCCGCCGCCTCGCGTTCCGCCCGCGCGAGCGAGGCTTGCGCCGCCGCGCGCTCCGCCTGGAGCCGCGCGGCGCTCGCGATTTCCGCCTCGTTCTCGGCCTGCCGGCGCGCCTCGGCCGCTTGCTGCGCGCGCCGCTCCGATTCCTGCCGCGAGAGCGCCGCCTGCGCCGCCAAGCGTTCCGATCGCGCACGCGCTTCGGCCGCGACGCGCGCTTCCTCCTCCCGCGCGGCACGGCGCTCCGCGGCGAGCTCCGCCTCGCGCTCCGCTTGCGCGAGCCCCTCGGCTTCGCGCATCGCGGCGGCTTCGGCCTCGGCCTTTCGCGCCGCGGCGTCGTGCGCCCGCTCCTCGGCTTCGCGCCGCTCGAGCGCCGCACGCTGCGCTTCCCGGCGCGCTTCCGCGGCCTGCGATGCCGCGTCCTTCGCGAGCGCTTCGGCCGCCGCGCGTTGCAGCGCGGCGCGCGCGACTTCGCGGTCCGCCTTCGCCGCCTCGGCCGCGGCGGCCCGCGCAGCCCCCTCCTCCTCGACGCGCGCGAACGCCTGCGCGCGTGCCGCCTCCTCGGCGGCGAGCGCCTCGCCCTGCGGCGTGGGCTGCGGCGACGCGTTCTTCGCGGCGAGGCTGCGCTCGAGCAGGCTCGGCGCGCCTTCCGCGCGCGCGCGTTTCTCCTGCAGGGCGCGGCGCTCGCGCGCCGCCTTCTTCAGCTGGTCGTAGAGCTTGCTCACGATCGGCTCCGCGATGCGATCCACGCGGAAGAATACGGGCAAAGCCCGCGAACGGCCAGCGGCGCGAAGATCCGCGCGGCAAATGCGGAATTTTCGGTAGCGTCGCGCGAGCGCGGCGGCGTAGCGTGGGCTACATACAGAAGCCTGATCGACGCGCACGAACATGGCCCGAAAGCGATTGCCCGCGGCGAAGCTCTATGCGGTGCTGGAACGCGAGTTCCGCGCGCGGCGCCCGCCGGAATGCACCGCCTGCCACGTTCCGCTGCCGTACTGGAGCGAGGCGCCCGACGACGTGTCGGCGAACTGGCGCTTCGGCAATCCCAGCGAATGCCCGCACGGCTGCCACATCCTGATCGCCGAGCTGCTGACGGGCCTCTGGGCGCTCTACGACATCGAGGCGTGCCCGACGTCGTGAAGGTGGCCGAGCACCGCGCCGCACAGGAGCTCCTCGGCGCGCGCGAGCTCCGCCCCGTGCGCGGTGTGCGGCATGTCCACCGTCGCCACGGCGCCGACGTAGCCCGCGGCCGCGAACGCCGCTTCGAGCGTATGCACCGGAAGGTCGGAAAGGATGCGGCAGCAGACGAACGGAATGTGCGGCTGGATGCGGGCAAGCCGCGCCGCGAGGTCCAGCATGCGCGACTCGTCGAAGAGGAGCGTGCACACCACGAGGTCGATTCCGCTTTCCACTTCACGCAACGCGCCGGGAATATCGTGCACCGGGATGAGCACCGCCTCCAGCGGATACAAGGCGCGGCGCAACACTTCCTCCGCCTCCTGCGTGCACGCGAGAAGGACGCGCGGCTCGGGCGATGCATGCGGCATGGAATGCTGCTTCCGGGACGAATCCTCGACCCGACCACCCTACGCTCCGAGACTTAAGGTGAACTGAAGGCGCCGATCGCGTGGGCGCGCGCCGCGCCGCCCGCACCGAGCCACTGCTCGAGCGCCGGATCGAGCGCCGCGAGCGGCGGGGGAGCGACGCCCGGCGACGCGGGCGGCGCATCGAGCGCGAGGAACGCGGTATCGGTATCGGGCGAGGCGTACAGGAGCCGAGCGCCGACGCCCGACGCATCCCGCGCGACGAACACCTCGAGCGACGAGGCCGCCGCCTGCGTCGCGATGCATCGGTCTTCCGCGAGGAAGTAGCGCGCCGCGGCCGCCGCGACCTGCTCGCCGGCGCAGGCATAGGTCGTACCCCCGAGCGTGGTGACGAGGCCCACCGTGCGCGCATCGCCGCCGGCGGGCGGTGCCCATTCGCGGATGTGCGAGACGGAAGGCACCGCGATCGCGAGCGCGGCCGGATCCGATCCGGGCGCGAGCTCGATCTCGACCACGAGCGTGTCGCCCTCGACGAGCGGCGACCACCAGGTGCGTGCGTCGGGACCGGTCTCGCCGGCATCGCGGTTCCTCGCGAGCGCATCGAGGATCGACGCGGCGGAGACTTCGCGCACCTGCCCATCGCCCGGCGCGTAGAAGCGCAACGTCGCATCGCGTGGCAGCTCGCCCACGCGGATGCCGGCGCGCAATGCGCGCGCGCCTTGCGAGGAGATGCGCAGCGCCGCGACATGGCCGCCGCGATCGAGCTCGGCCCACCGCAGCGCGGCGTTCACGCCGGCGGCGCTCTGCAGTCCGGCCGCGTCGCGCGGCTCGCCGATCGGCGCAGCCGCATCCTGTGCCCTCGCCTGCGCCGCGCCGAGCGACAGCGCCGCGATGATGAACGTCGCGATCCTCGCCTTCATCCGCCGATCATGGCGGATGCAGGCGTCGGCCGGATGCGCGCGGGCTACGCCATCCGGCCTACGCCGGGCTTACAGCGACTTCAGGTACTGCACCAGGTCGGCAACCTCCGCACCCGAGAGGCCGAGCGACTTGCGCACGTTGTAGGTGTTCACCACGTCGTCGAGCGTCGCGGCGGTGCCGTTGTGGAAGTACGGCGCGTGCTGCCACACACCCTTCAACGGCGCGGTGCGGTACATCTTCGTGGCGCTGCGCGAAGCGTAGCTCGGCTCGCCGTTGGGCTCCGGCTCGCTCACCACTTCCGAAGGCAGGTGCAGGCGATCGTTCGCGTCGGTGAACTTGTCGCCGCTGTGGCAGCCGGCGCAGCCGGCCTTGCCCTCGAAGAGCACCTTGCCGCGCGCCGCGGCGGTCGCATCGAAGCTTCCCGCGGGCGGCGTCGGCGCGGCGAGCGTGAGCTGGTAGGCCTGCAACGCCGGCAGCTTGCTGGTGACCTGGTCGTCCGTGCCGTTCACCACGTTCACGCCGATGCGCGAATCGGAGAACGAGCCGTGGCCCCCCATCTGCGTCACCGCGACGTAGCGGTTCCAGTACGCGATCTCGTCGCCGTCGCCCGTGGAGGTGATCTTGTGGATGCCCGCGAGGCCATAGGCGGGCGGGATCACCTGCGGCCCGTTCTTGCCGTCGAGGTTGAAGCGCGGGTCGTACTTGCCCTTGCCCCACGAGTTGTAGACCGCCTTCTGCGCCGGCGTGAGCGCCGGCGAGAGCGCGATGATGGCGCCGGGATTCAGGTCGTCGTTCGGCCAGCCGTCGAGCCGCTTGCCGATTCCCGGCGCGAACGAGTTGTCGACCGTGGAGTGGCAGAGCGCGCACGTGGTGCCGAGGTGCGTGAGCGTGTCCTTGCCGTTCACGTTCTCGACCGTGCCCTTGAGGCCGACCACGGCGTTGAGCTTCAGCAGCGCGACCGTGGTGTCGGGGCTGGTGAGGCTGATGCTGCCGTTCTGGATGCCCTGCACCACCTCGGCGGGCAGCGCCTCGGAATCCACCTTGAGGCCGACGGAAAGCGCGGTCGTGGGATCGACGGCGCTCGCCACCACCTCGTTCATGTGCAGCGTGTCGGTCCAGAAGGTCTCGTCGCCGAAGGTATCGAAGCGGAAGATCTGCTTGCCTTGCTCCACCACCGCGGGATCCTGGGTGAGATCGGGCTGCGAGTCGGAACCGTTGCTGCACGCGGCGAGCGCGGCGAGCGCCGAAAGCGCGGCGAGGCGCGGAATGCGGGCGAGGGCCATTCTTGGTTCTCCGGTCTGGTTGGCGACGCATTCGATGGAGGACGAATGCGGCGCGTTCCCGCCGGAATTTTTATTTGCGTGCCGGGAATAAAAGCGGAGCGAGGCGCTAAGGCCTTGCCTTCGCCACCTTCGCGCGGATCTCGCGCAGCTTGGCCTTCACCTTCGCCGCGTTCTCCGGTCCCATGCGGATGAGCAGCTTCTGCCCCGCGGAGCGCTGCTGCAGGTCGGGATCGG
Organism: Burkholderiales bacterium; assembly: GCA_025936275.1. GTDB lineage: Bacteria > Pseudomonadota > Gammaproteobacteria > Burkholderiales > Usitatibacteraceae > Usitatibacter. Next base: position 1,204 of record JAICTR010000210.1, on the reverse strand, counting down.
CGTACTCATATAGAACGTGCGGCACGACGAGCTTCACCGGGCCCTTCACCTCCGGCGCGGCGAGCAGGTTGTCGATCACCTCGACCAGGCGGTCGTTGAAGTAGCCGTTGGGATAGCCGAGCTCGACATACGCCTTCTGGAAGAGCGGGTAGAAGTGCGTGTACACCGCGACGAGCTTCGTCGTATCGATCGCATCGAGCGCGCGCACGTAAGGCGTGTAGCGCTCCGCGTTCGCGGGCGCGATCGCGAGGTCGTCGTCCTTGCCCGTCACCTGGAAGAGCCCGGAGGGCGGCTTCACCGGGCTCAGCCGCTGCGCGTAGTTCTTGCGCGGCAGGTTGTCGATGGTCGCGACGATGCGATGCACGATCCGCTCGGGAACGAACCAGCGCTCGAAAGCATCCTTTCCGACCACGCCCGAGATCGCATCGCGCATCGCGGGATCGCTTTCCTTCACCGTGGGCAGCGGCTGCGGTTGCGGCGTCTCGGCTTGCGGGATCGGGTTCTGCGGGCCCTGGGGTGGGACTTCGGCAGGCGCCGGCGCGGGCGGCGCGACGAGCGGCGGCTTGGATGGGGGCAGCACCGGCGGCTGCGTGAACGGCCAGAACCAGTACGCGGCGATGCCGGCGATCGCGAGGATCACCACGACGATGGCGATGCGAAACGGCGTCATGCCCTCTCCCTCCCTTGCGTGTCCGATCCCAAGCTTACCGCGCCACGCCCAGGCCGGCGACGGCGAGCGCGTCGAGCGCGATTTCCTCGAGCACGTCGCGACGCAGCTGCGTATCGGAAGCGCGCGCGCTCGCGAGCGGCGCGAGGATCACGAGCGCCGCGCGGGGCCGATCGAGCGAGCGCAGGCAATATGCGACCGACCACTTGGCGATGGCGACCTGGCGCGCACCGCCACGCGCGCTCCACGCACGCTCGGCCGCCTCGAACGTGGAGAGCGCTTCCTCGCGCCGGCCCAGCGCCTGAAGATCCCATGCGGAGTTGTTGAGCATCGCCGGAATCAGCGAGCGCGCTTTCGCGTCGCGCGACGCGTTCGCCAGCGCGAGGCCGCGGCGATTCCATTCGAGCTCCAGCACGCGATGCGCCTCGGCGAAGCGGCCGCGCAGCGAATCGGTGCGCGCGAGCTGCGTGAGGAGCTCCAGGCGATCGTCGCCGCTCGCTGTGACGAGCGCAGCGCGGAAGCGCGCTTCGCTCGCCG
>JAICTR010000377.1 GCA_025936275.1 Burkholderiales bacterium | reverse complement strand
GTCGGCGACGAGCACCGCGAGCGCCACGGCGGCGCCGATCGTCACCGGCCGCGAGGCGCGCTGGCGCGCGAGGTCGAGCCGCGCACGAGCGCCGGTGATCACGCCGCGCACCCACAGGAGCCTCGCGCCGAGGAGCAGCAGCACGCTCGCCGCCGCCCAGAAGAGGTAGAACCAGGGGAGCGGCCGCAGGAAGTGCCCGTAGCCGTTCATGTCCGAGTACGTCACTTGCGGCGCATAGGCGAAGTGCTGCGTCCAGTGGGCGTAGCCGAAGCTGTAGCTCGTCGTGCTCGCCACGTAGTACGCGACGACCAGGAAGTGCCCGAGGTACTTGTTGTTCACCGCGACGTGGATCGCGAGCACGAGGCACGCCGCCATCCAGTAGAGCGGCAGCTCCAGCACGAAGAGCTGGAAGAGGTAATGGCCGATCTCGAGGCGCGTGTAGCCGCTGAAGAGCTGGATGAGCACGCCGCACGCGAGCACCACGAGCTGCAGCACCGCGAGCACCGCGAAGAGCGTCGCGACCTTCGCCGCGAGCGGCAGCCATCCCGGCACCGGCAGGCTGTCGGCGATGAGCGCCATGCGCGCGTCGCGCTCGCGCCACACGAGCTCTCCCGCGTAGAGCGTGGTGATCACGATCACGAAGATGCGGAACGTTCCCGACGCGAATTCCAGCACCAGGTAGGTGACCGGATACGTGTTGGTCCCGTACATCGTGTCGATCACCTTGGCGTTGGCGAGGATGAAGAGCGCGCCGGTGACGACGATCGCGATGAAGTAGGCGCTCTTCAGCGTCTCGCGCAGGTGCAGCGCCGTGAGGCCGGGGAGCTGGCGCAGGTACGCGCGGCCGCTCGTATCGCGCGCGACCGAGGGCAGGGTCGCGGCGGCGTGCGCGGGCGCGGCGGCGCTCGGGGCTTGCACCGCCTCGGCCGCGGCGTGCCCGCTGCGGAGCCTGCGGCGCGGCGCGCGCTCCGACGTATCGGAGGCCATGCGGAAGCGCGCGTAGCAGAACGCAAGGAAGGCGAGGCCCACCGCGAGCCACAGCGCGCGGTTCCACAGCAGCTCGCCGGCGAACGGCACGGCGCGCGTGTTCTTCTCCGCGAGACTCCAGTAGCGGGTCGCGATGCCCAGCGCGCTCGAGCCGATCGGATCGATGAGCGCCGCGAGCGTGCGATTGTCGATGTCGGCGAGGAGCCGCGCCGAGGCGAGGTAGCCGATGAGGACGACGGCGCCGGCGATGTATACGCCGACCATGCGCCGCGTGAGCGCCGCGAGCGTGAAGAACACGGCGCCCAGGAAGAGCACATTCGGCAGCAGCATCGCGAGATAGGCGCGCACGAACGCGTCGAGCGACCACGGCCCCACGCGCTCCCCGTTCACGCCCGGCCAGTGGGTGCCGACGAGGACGCCGGCCGCGATGCCGAGGAAGATCACGAGCACGATCGCCACCGCGCCGGCGAAGCGGCCGAGCAGGTACTCCGCCTTCGAGATCGGGCTCGTGAAGAAGAAGTGCGACGTCTGGTATTCGAAGTCCTGCTGCACCGAGCGGCCCATGAAGGCCGCCACCGTCACCACGCCGATGAGGCCGAGGATGGTCACGGTGAGCGCGATCGCGTAGGGCGCGTTGATGTAGACCTTGTCGCTGCTGAACGCGACCTTCGCGCCCTGGAAGGCGCCGCCCGCGGCGGCGATCCACAACGCGGCGAGGGTGGCGAAGACGACGAAGTAGACCGCGGTCGAGATGCGCGGCAGCTTCGTGCGCAGCTCGAAGCCGGCGATGGCGAGCGCGGCGCGCATCACGCGGCCGCCGTGGCGCGTGCGGGCGCCAGGTGGCCGCCGACCGCCGTGAAGTAGACGTCCTCGAGCTCGGTCGCCACGGGCTCGAAATCCGGGCCGGGCGAGCTTTCGGCATAGACGCGCACCACCGTCCGCCCCGCCTGCAGCCGCGAGGAGACGACCGGCATGCTCGATTGCAGCGCCGCGAGCTCGTCGCGCTCCACCACGCGCCGCCACATGCGGCCCGCGAGGCTCGCGACCGCCGCGCCCGGCTCGCCTTCGAGGAGCACGCGTCCCTTGTTGATCACCGCGAAGCGCGGGCAGAGATCCGCCACGTCGTCCACGATGTGCGTCGAGAGGATCACGATCACGTCGCGGCCGATGTCGGCGAGCAGGTTGTGGAAGCGCACGCGCTCCTCGGGGTCGAGGCCCGCGGTGGGCTCGTCGACGATGACGAGCTTGGGATTGCCGATCAGCGCCTGCGCGATGCCGAAGCGCTGGCGCATGCCGCCGGAGAAGCCGCCCAGCTTCTGCTTGCGCACCGCGGCGAGGTTGGTGCGCTCGAGGAGCGCATCGACCACCGCCTTGCGCTCGCGGCCGTTCGCGATTCCCTTGAGGCGCGCGAAGTGGTCGAGCATGTCCTGCGCCGAGACCTTGGGGTAGACGCCGAACTCCTGCGGCAGGTAGCCCAGCAGGCGGCGCACGCGCTGCTTGTCGCGCAAGACGTCGATGTCGTCGAGCATCGCGCTTCCGCCGTCCGCTTCCTGCAGCGTCGCGAGCGTGCGCATGAGCGTCGACTTGCCCGCGCCGTTGGGGCCGAGCAGGCCGAACATGCCCGGCCCGATCGTGAGCGAGACGCGGTCCAGCGCCTGGACGCCGTTGCCGTAGCGCTTCGAAAGGTCGCGGATCGCGAGCTCCATCGTCTTCGCCTCCCGGGGTACGATGGCAAATGATGGCACAGCCGTTCTTCACCATCGGCCATTCGACGCGCCCGCTCGAGGAGCTCACGTCGCTCCTGCTGCCGAACGGCGTCTCGCTCCTGGTCGACGTGCGCACCGTTCCCCGCTCGCGCACCAACCCGCAGTACAACGCCGACGTGCTGCCGGGATCGCTCGCGCCGGCGGGCCTCGGCTACGTGCACCTCGCGGCGCTGGGCGGGCTGCGCGGCCACCGTCGCGACGTCCCGCCGGAGGTGAACGGTTACTGGGAGAACCGCAGCTTCCACAATTACGCCGACTACGCGATGGGCCCCGAATTCCGCGCCGGGCTCGAGCAGCTGCTGGCATGGGGCGAGGAGCGGCGCTGCGCGATCATGTGCGCGGAAGCGGTGTGGTGGCGCTGCCACCG
>JAICTR010000050.1 GCA_025936275.1 Burkholderiales bacterium | reverse complement strand
TCGAACGCGGTGCACCAGTTCGTGTTCCACGCGCTCTCGCGGGCGCTGGGCGATGCGAAAATCGGCGTCAGACTCCCATTCCCGAGCGCGGAGTCCGCTTCCGCGGCCAGCGGAAATGGGGGTCTGACCCCGATCTTCGAGCAGCAGCCGCTCGCCGTCGCCCAGCCGACCGCCGCATACCAGGCGCTCTTCGCGACGGCGCTCGCCGACGAGCGGCGCGCCGAGCTCGCCGCGGCTCCGGTCGAATCGGGTCCGCCCGCGCTCGGCTACGCGCTCGCGCAACTGCACGGCGTCTACGTCCTCGCGCAGAATGCGGCCGGGCTGGTGCTCGTCGACATGCACGCCGCCCACGAGCGCATCGTGTACGAAGGCCTCAAGCAGGCGCTCGATGCCGCGACGCTCCCTTCGCAGCCGCTGCTCGTGCCGGTGGCGATGACCGCGACCGCGGAGGAGATCGAGGACGCCGCAGCGGGACGCGAAGCGCTCGAGCACCTCGGATTCGATGTCGCGGCCGCCGGCCCGCGCGAGCTCATGATCCGCGCCGTGCCGGCGCTCCTCGCGGATCTCGATGCCACGGGCCTGCTGCGTTCCGTCCTCGCGGAGATGCGCGAATACGGCGGGAGCCGCGTGCTCGTCGAGCGGCGCAACGAGCTCCTCTCCACCATGGCGTGCCACGGGGCGGTGCGCGCCAATCGCAGCCTCACGCTTCCCGAGATGAACGCGCTCCTGCGGCAGATGGAGCAGACCGAGCGCGCAGGCAGCTGCAACCACGGGCGTCCGACCTGGGTGCAGTTCGGCATGGCGGAGCTCGACCGGCTCTTCATGCGGGGGCGGTGAAGGCGGTCTTCCTCCTCGGCCCGACGGCGAGCGGCAAGACGGCGGCCGCCCTCGCGCTCGCCGCGCGCTTTCCCGCCGAGATCGTGAGCGTCGATTCGGCGCAGGTCTATCGCGGCATGGACATCGGCACGGCGAAGCCCGACCGCGCGACGCTCGCCCGCGTGCCGCATCACCTGGTGGACATCGTCGATCCCACCGAAGCGTACTCGGCAGGGCGCTTCGTCGCGGACGCGGAGCGCGCGATGGCGGCGATCGAATCGCGCGGCCGGCTTCCGATCGTGGCGGGCGGCACGATGCTCTACTTCCGCGCGCTCTTCGGCGGGCTCGCGGACCTTCCGTCCGCGCAGCCGGGGATCCGCGAACGGATCGAGGCGCGCGCAGCGCGCGAGGGGTGGCCCGCACTGCACGCCGAGCTCGCGCGCCGCGATCCAGCCGCCGCCGCGCGCATCGAGCCCGGCGACGCGCAGCGCATCCAGCGCGCGCTCGAGGTGCACGAGCACACCGGGGTCCCGCTTTCCACGCACCACCGCGCCGCCGCCGCGCGCGCGCTGCGCTTCGAGGGACTCGCGCTCTCGCTCGAGCCGTCGGATCGATCGGTGCTGCATGCGCGCATCGCCGGACGTTTTCGCGCGATGCTCGCGGCCGGTCTCGTGGACGAGCTGCAAGGCCTGCGCGCGCGCTTCCCGCTGCAGGCGGCGATGCCCTCGATGCGCACCGTGGGATACCGGCAGGCGTGGGAGACGCTGGAGGGCCGCGCGCCCTTGGCGACGCTGGAGGCGCGCGGCGTCGCGGCGACGCGGCAGCTCGCCAAGCGCCAGCTCACGTGGCTGCGCGCGATGGGAAGCAAACCGGGGACGCCGGCGCTCGAGCGCTTCGATGCCCTGCGGCCCGATGTCGATCGAGCGGTGATCGAGCGCGTGCGGCGATTCGTGGAGACGGGTGGATTCGCGCGTGCGCCGGAATGACGGCGTGCGCGCGAATGACGCGGCTCAATCGCCGCGCGTGCGCTCCACGGTGACATCCGCGCCGCCTTCGGCGAACGCGATCTCCAGCGCGTCGCCGCGCGCGAGCGCCGCGCCCGAGCGCACCACGTGGCCCTCGCGGTCGCGCACGATGCTGTAGCCGCGCCCGAGCACCTGCGTGGGATCGAGGTGGCCGAGCGAGGCGCGCAGCGCGGCGAGGTGGCGCGTTCGATCGAGCGCGCTGCGCCGGCCGGCGCTCGCCATGCGCCGCGCCTTGCGCTCCAGCTCGCGGCGCGCGGCTTCGAGGTCGGGGAGAGCCCGGGCGAGCCGGCGCGCATGCTGCGCGAGGCGCTCGCGATCGTGCGCGATGCGCTGCGCGGGCGTGAGCAGCCGGCGCGCGAGGCCGTCCAGGCGCTGCGCGGCGGTCTCCACGATGCGCCGCAGGTCGCGGGTGAGGCAGCGTTTGAGCTCGGCCACCTGCTCGGCGAGCGCGGCGCGATCGGGGCTCGCCGCCACCGCGGCCGCGGTCGGCGTGGGCGCGCGATGGTCGGCCACGAAATCGGCGATCGAGAAATCCGTCTCGTGTCCCACGCCGCTCACCACCGGCAGCCGCGAGGCGAAGATCGCGCGGGCGACGACTTCCTCGTTGAAGGCCCACAGGTCCTCGAGGCTGCCGCCGCCGCGGCAGACGATCAGCACGTCGCATTCGGCGCGCGCATTGGCGAGCGCGATCGCCCGCGCGACCTGCGCGCCGGCGCCTTCGCCCTGTACCTGCGCGGGATAGAGCACCACCGGCACCATCGGGGCGCGGCGCACGAGCGTCGTGAGCACGTCGCGCAGGGCCGCGGCGGCGGGCGATGTCACGATGCCGATCGCGCGCGCGAACGCAGGTAGCGGGCGCTTGCGTACCGGATCGAAGAGGCCCTCGGCCTCGAGCTTCGCCTTCAGCTTCTCGAAGGCCTCGTACAGGGCGCCGAGGCCTGCCTTGCGGATCTCCTCGACCACGAGCTGGTAGTTGCCGCGCGGCTCGTAGAGCGTCACGCGCGCGCGCACTTCCACGCGCAGGCCGTCGGCCGGACGAAAGTCGAGGAACTGGGCGCGGGCGCGGAACATGGCGCACTCGATCTGCGCGGCCGGGTCCTTGAGGCAGAAATACCAGTGGCCCGAGGCCGCGCGCTTCACGTTCGAAAGCTCGCCCGACACCCACAGCATCTCGAAGCGGTTCTCGAGCAACGCGCGCACGCGCCGGTTGAGCTCGGTCACGGTGAGGACCGGGGCGATGCCCGGCAAGTCGAGGCTCATCGGAGTCGGACGCCGGCCATCATCCGCGTAGGACGGGGTGAAGCAGGGGCGTAGGACAAGCGGAAAGGAGGCGTAGGACTTGCGGAAAAGGGCCTTTCCCCCTGGAGGAACGCGCGAGCGGCTATCCACCGCCGCCCGGGGCGGAGGGGGAGGCGCTGCGGGTTTGCGCCGCGACGCGGGCTCCAGAGGGAGAAGATTTGATAACCCATTGATCCAGTACTGAAAAGGCGCTCCGCTCAAAAATTGAGCGGACGAAAGAAAAGCCTTTCGGCAACGTGACTTGGCGATGGCCTCGCGAGCCCGTCCACAGGGTTATCCACAGCGTCTGTGGATGATTCGCGACATTGTCGGCGTCGGACAACAACACCTTCCTCGATGCCTACAAAGCGCGAAATCGCGAAGCCTCTTGAAGCGTTCCGGGCGCGACTTCACCGATGCACCGGATACGCGCGACGCATTGTGCGATCGGGTGCGCGGATCGCCAAGCGCTTTGTGGCATGCCGCGAGTTTTCGCACAAGACCTTGTGGAACGCGCGACGGCGGGCTAAAGTGCGTCGGCATTTCTTGCGGGAGTCGAATCGCACGTGCTGTCGATCATCGAAGCGGCCGGGTGGCCGATCTGGCTCATCATCATCGCCTCGGTCATCGCGCTCGCCATCATCGGCGAGCGTTTCTGGTCCCTCAGGACCTCCCTCGTCGCGCCGAAGAACGTCCTCCCCGCCACCATCCGCGAGTACCAGGCCAAGGGCGCGACCCCCGACCTCATCGCGCGCCTGCAGCAGGGGCCGCTCATCGGGCGCATCTTCGCCGCCGCGCTGGTGAACGAGAAGAGCCCGCGCGAGGTGATCAAGGACGCGGTCGAGGATAGCGGCCGCTACGTCGCGCTCGAGCTCGAGCGCTTCCTGAATCCGCTCGGCACCATCGCCACCATCTCCACGCTGCTGGGCCTCTTCGGCACCATCGTCGGCATGATCGAGATCTTCGGCTCGCAGAATCCCACCAGCGGCGCGGGCAACCCCGCGCAGCTCGCGCACGGCATCTCGGTCGCGCTCTACAACACGCTCTTCGGCATCGGCGTGTCCATTCCCGCGGTGATCTTCTATCGCCACTTCCGCAACCGCGTCGACGTGCTGGTGATGGAGATGGAAAGCCAGGCGATCCGGCTGATCGAGATCATCCACGGCGAGCGGCGTGCATGAACTTCCGGCGGGGCCGCGCCCGGGAGGAGCCGGAGATCAACCTCATCCCGTTGATCGACATCCTGATCGTCGTCCTGATCTTCCTGTTCCTCACCACCACGTACAACCGCTTCGCCGAGCTGCAGATCAACCTGCCGGAGGCCTCCGCGGACAAGGCCAACCAGCCGCCGCAGGTGCTCGCCGTCGCGGTGGATGCCACAGGCAAGTACGCGATCAACGGCAACGCGGTCCCTTACTCGGGCGCGGACGCCTTCGCGGAGCGCCTGCGCGAGGCGGCGAAGGGCGCGAAGGAGCCGGTGGTCGCGATCAGCGCCGATGCGCACGCCACGCACCAGTCGGTGATCAACGTGATGGAAAGCGCGCGCATCGCCGGCTACAACCACATCTCCTTCACGACGCAGACCCGCCGATGACCCCGGGGGCGGCGCGTCGCTAGCGCCGGCGCTCGCGGTGCGCGGCTGGCTCGAATCCGAATGGCAGCGGCGCGGCGGGGGCGCCCTGCTCCTCCTTCCCTTCGCGCTCCTCTTCGCGCTCGCGGTCCGCGTGCGCCGCGAGCTCTATCGCCGCGGCTGGCTGGGCGCGTGGCGAGCGCCGGTTCCGGTGATCGTCGTGGGCAACGTCACGGTCGGCGGCACCGGCAAGACGCCGCTCGTGATCGCGATCGTCGAGCGGCTTCGCGCGCATGGCTGGAATCCGGGGGTCGTCGCGCGCGGCTACGGCCGCGTGCCGCCGCGCGAGCAGGATCCGCTCGGCGTGGTGCGCGTGCTGCCGGATGTCGCGACGCCCGAGCATTTCGGCGACGAGCCGGTGCTGATCGCGCGGCGCTGCCGCGTGCCGGTGTACATCTCGCCCGACCGGGTGGCGGCCACGCGCGCGCTGCTCGAGGCCGATCCGGAGGTGAACGCCATCGTGAGCGACGACGGGCTGCAGCATTACGCGCTCGCGCGCGATATCGAGATCGCGGTGGTGGACGGCGAGCGGCGCTTCGGGAACGCGCTGCCGCTTCCCGCGGGCCCGTTGCGCGAGCCGATCGCGCGCCTGGCGCAAGCCCACGCGGTGGTGGTGAACGGCGCGAGCGACGTCGCGTTGCCGAACGCATCGCGCTTCACCATGCGCCTCGCGCACGAGCGCTTCATCTCGCTCACGACCGGCGAGGAGCGCGCGCCGCCCGAGCTCGCCCTCGCGCTGCGCGGGCGCCGCGTCGCCGCGATCGCCGGCATCGGCCATCCGCAGCGATTCTTCGATCACCTGGCATCGCTCGGCATCCGCGGCGAGGCCCATGCGTTTCCCGATCATCACCTCTACCACTCGCGCGACCTGCGGCTTCCCGGCGCGGAGGCGATCCTCATGACGGAGAAGGATGCCGTAAAATGCGCGGGCATCGCCGACGCGCGCATGTGGTTCATGCGCATCGATGCGGTCCTGCCGCGCGAGTTCGACGAGTTCCTTCTCACCCGCCTCGCCAACCTTCGCAGGAAAGCCGATGGATCCGAAGCTCCTTGAAATCCTCGTCTGCCCGCTGTGCAAGGGGCCGCTCGCGTGGCGCAAGGACGCGCTCGAGCTGGTGTGCAAGGCCGACCGCCTGGCCTTCCCGGTGCGCGACGACATCCCGGTGATGCTCGAGGAAGAGGCGCGCGAGCTTCCGCCCGAAGAAGAGGCGTAACGCGGCCGTGCAGGCGCCCGCCTTCCGCGTCGTGATCCCGGCGCGCATGCGCTCCACGCGGCTCGCGGGGAAGATGCTCGCCGACATCGCCGGAAAGCCGCTCGTCGCCTGGGTCGCGGAGCGCGCGCGGGAAAGCGGCGCGTCGGAGGTCGTGGTCGCGACCGACCACGAAGACATCGAGGGCGCGGTGCGTGCGCTCGGCTGGAAGGCCGTGCGGACTTCCGCGGCGCATCCCTCGGGAACCGACCGGCTCGCCGAGGCCGCGGCGGTGCTCGGCTACGCAGCGGACGAGATCGTGGTGAACGTGCAGGGCGACGAGCCGCTCATCGATCCGGCGCTGATCCGTGCGGTCGCCGCGGAGCTCGCGCGCCATCCGCTGGCATCGATCGCCACCGCCGCCCATCCGATCGAATCGGCCGAAACGTTCTTCGATCCCAACGTGGTGAAGGTCGTGACCGACGAGGCGGGCCTCGCGCTTTACTTCTCGCGCGCGCCGATTCCTTACGCGCGGGATGCGTTCGCGCAGGGCCGCGCGGCGCTTCCGCAGGGGTTCACCGCCCTGCGCCACATCGGCATCTACGCTTACCGCGTGCGCTACCTGCGTGAGTACGCGGCCCTCACCCCGACCGCGGCCGAGCGCTTCGAGGCGCTCGAGCAGCTTCGTGCGCTGGGCCACGGCCACCGGATCGCCGTCGCGCGCTGGAACGGGACCCTCGAGCCGGGTGTCGATACCGCCCAGGATCTGGAGCGCGTGAGGCGCCGTTTGGCCTGAAGCGCTCCCTCTCCCTTGGGAGAGGGCGGGGTAAGGGTCACGGTCTGTCTACCCTCGCCCCGGCCCTCCCCCAAGGGGAGGGAGAACTGTCGCGTCCCGCTATAATGGCCGGCTGACAAGAAACGGATCGGTGCGATGCGCTTGATTCTCCTGGGCGGCCCTGGGGCGGGCAAGGGCACGCAGGCCGCCTTCATCACCCGGCGCTATGGAATTCCGCAGATCTCCACAGGCGACATGCTCCGCGCGGCGATCCAGGCCGGCAGCGAGCTCGGCCGCGCGGCGAAAATCGTCATGGACCGCGGCGACCTGGTGTCCGACGAGGTGATGGTGGGCCTCGTGAAGGACCGCATCGCGAAGCCCGACTGCGCCCCCGGCTTCCTCCTCGACGGCTTCCCGCGCACCATCCCGCAGGCCGAGGCGATGAAGTCGTCGGACGTGCCGATCGAGCACGTGGTCGAGATCGACGTGCCCGATGCGACGATCGTGGAACGCATGTCGGGCCGCTGGTGCCACCTGCCCTCGGGCCGCACCTACCACCTCGCGTTCAACCCGCCGAAGGTGCCGGGCCGCGACGACGTCACCGGAGAAGCGCTGGTGCAACGCGAGGACGATCGCGAAGCGACGGTCTCCAACCGCCTCGCCGTGTATCACCGCCAGACCAGGCCGCTGATCGACTACTACCGAGGCTGGGCGGCATCGGGCGACGCGAAGGCGCCGAAGTATCACCGCATCGACGGCATCGGCACGGTGGACGAGGTGCGCGAGCGCATCTTCGCCGCGCTCGATTGACCAGAGCCGGACACACAGCCATGCCAAGGAACGCTTTCTACGCACAATCGGGCGGTGTCACCGCCGTGATCAACGCCAGCGCCGCGGGCGTGATCGAGACCGCGCGCAAGTACAAGGAGCAGATCGGCAAGGTCTACGCGGGCCGCAACGGCATCCTCGGCGCGCTCAACGAGGATCTCATCGACACCAGCAAGGAATCGCCCGCCGCGATCCGCGCGCTCACGTGGACGCCGGGCGGCGCCTTCGGCAGCGCGCGCTACAAGCTCAAGGGCGTCGAGAAGGGCGGCCACGAGTACGAGCGCCTGATCGAGGTGTTCAGGGCGCACGACATCGGCTACTTCTTCTACAACGGCGGCAACGACTCCGCCGACACCTGCCTCAAGATCTCGCAGATCAGCGGGAAGCTGGGCTATCCGATCGTCGCGGTGCACGTGCCGAAGACCGTCGACAACGATCTCCCGATCACCGACACCTGCCCGGGCTTCGGCTCGGTCGCCAAGTACGTCGCGACCAGCATGCGCGAGGCGGGGCTCGACGTGGAATCGATGGCGAAGACCTCGACCAAGGTCTTCATCATGGAAGTGATGGGACGGCACGCCGGCTGGATCACCGCCGCGACGGGCCTCGCGCAAGCGCAGGCGGGACAGGCGCCGCACGTGCTGCTGTTTCCCGAGATTGCCTTCGATGAAGAGGCGTTCCTCGCCAAGGTCGAGGAGAACGTGAAGAAGTACGGCTACTGCGCGGTGGGCGCCTCCGAGGGCCTGCACGACAAGGACGGCCGCTTCCTCGCGGAGAGCGGCTTGAAGGACGCCTTCGGGCACGCGCAGCTGGGCGGCGTCGCGCCGCGGCTCGCGGAGCTGGTGCGCGGGAAGCTCAACCTCAAGCACCACTGGGCGGTCGCCGACTACCTGCAGCGCGCCGCGCGCCACATCGCCTCGAAGACCGACCTCGAGCAGTCCTACGCGGTGGGCAAGGCCGCGGTCGAATTCGCCGTGAAGGGCATGAACAGCGTGATGCCGACGATCGTGCGCTCGTCGAGCAAGCCCTATCGCTGGAAGATCGGCGTCGCGAAGCTCTCGGACGTCGCCAACGTGGAGAAGAAGATGCCGCGCGACTACATCACCGCCGACGGCTTCCACATCACCCAGAAATGCCGCAACTACCTCGAGCCGCTCATCGCCGGCGAGGCGTTCCCGCCTTTCGAGAAGGGCCTTCCGAAGTACGTGCGGCTGAAGAACGCGGCCGTGCGCAAGAAGACCGGCGCATGGACGCCGTGACGATTCCGCAGTAACCGCACTCAACGAAAATAGGGAGAAGCACGATGTTGAACCAGGCAATCCTCTTGGCGCTCGTCTGCGGGGTGGCCGCCCTGATATACGGCGGCTTCACGGCGATGTGGATCCTGCGCCAGCCGGACGGCAACGAGCGCATGCGCGAGATCGCGGCGGCGGTGCAGACCGGGGCCAAGGCGTACCTCAACCGCCAGTACACGACGATCGGCATCGTCGGCGCGATCCTGTTCCTGATCATCGGGTTCGTGCTCGGCTGGGCGACGGCGTGCGGCTTCGCGATCGGCGCGATCGCCTCGGGCGCCGCGGGCTTCATCGGCATGAACGTGTCGGTGCGCTCGAACGTGCGCACGGCCGAAGCCGCGCGCAACGGCGTCGGCCCGGCGTTGAACATCGCCTTCAAGGGCGGCGCCATCACCGGCCTTCTCGTCGTGGGGCTGGGCCTCATCGCGGTGTCGGGCTTCTTCATGTACCTGCAAGGCACGAGCCCGCACGATTTGCGCATGACCGAGGTCGTGAAGCCGCTGATCGGCCTCGCCTTCGGCGCATCGCTGATCTCGATCTTCGCGCGCCTGGGCGGCGGCATCTTCACCAAGGGCGCGGACGTGGGAGCCGACCTGGTGGGCAAGGTGGAAGCCGGCATTCCGGAAGACGACCCGCGCAACCCCGCGGTGATCGCGGACAACGTGGGCGACAACGTCGGCGACTGCGCCGGCATGGCCGCCGACCTCTTCGAGACCTATGCGGTGACGATCATCGCCACCATGGTGCTCGGTGCGCTGCTCGTCCCGAGCCCGGGCGTCGTGGGCAACGCGGTGACCTACCCGCTGGTGCTGGGCGCGGTGTCGATCATCGCCTCGATCATCGGCACCTTCTTCGTGAAGACCGGGCAGGGCGGCAAGATCATGGGCGCGCTCTACCGCGGCCTCGCCGTGGCGGGCATCCTCTCGCTCATCGCCTTCTGGTTCGTGACGGACTGGATGATGCGCGACGTGGTGGCCGCGTATCCCACGCTCACCGTCGCGAAGCTCTGGGGCTGCTGCGTCGTGGGCCTCGTGCTCACCGCGCTCATGGTGATCATCACGGAGTTCTACACCGGCACCGAGTACTCGCCGGTGAAGCACGTGGCGGAAGCCTCCACCAAGGGGCACGCGACCAACATCATCGCGGGCCTCGGCGTTTCGATGCGCTCCACCGCGTGGCCGGTGCTCGCGGTGTGCGTCGCGATCTACGCCGCGTATGCGCTGGCGGGCCTCTTCGGCATCGCCGTCGCGGCCACCTCGATGCTCTCCATGGCGGGCATCATCGTGGCGCTCGACGCGTACGGCCCGATCACCGACAACGCGGGCGGCATCGCGGAAATGGCGGAGCTGCCCAAGGAAGTGCGCAACGTCACCGATCCGCTCGACGCGGTCGGCAACACCACCAAGGCGGTGACGAAAGGCTACGCGATCGGCTCGGCCGGACTCGCCGCGCTGGTGCTCTTCGCCGACTACACGCACCGCCTCGAGGAGGCCGGGCGCCACCTGAGCTTCGACCTGTCCAATCCGGCGGTGATCATCGGCCTCTTCGTGGGCGGATTGATTCCCTACCTCTTCGGCGCGATGGCGATGGAGGCGGTGGGCCGCTGCGCGGGCTCGGTGGTGGAGGAAGTGCGCCGCCAGTTCCGCGACATCAAGGGCATCATGCAGGGCACCGCGAAGCCCGACTACTCGCGCGCGGTGGACATGCTCACGAAGGGAGCCATCAAGGAGATGATGATCCCGTCGCTCCTGCCCGTGCTCTCGCCGATCGCCGTGGCGCTGATCGTCGGGCTGCTCATGGGCCGCGACGCCGGCGTGCAGGCCCTGGGCGGCATGCTGATGGGCACGATCGTGACCGGCCTCTTCGTCGCGATCTCCATGTGCACGGGCGGCGGCGCGTGGGACAACGCCAAGAAGTACATCGAGGACGGCCACTACGGCGGCAAGGGCAGCGACGCCCACAAGGCCGCGGTGACCGGCGACACGGTGGGCGATCCCTACAAGGACACCGCCGGCCCGGCCGTGAACCCGCTCATCAAGATCATCAACATCGTGGCGCTGCTCATCGTGCCGCTGCTGTGATTTTCCCCCTCCCCTTGG
>JAICTR010000078.1 GCA_025936275.1 Burkholderiales bacterium | reverse complement strand
TGCGTGCCGGCGACCGCCAGCACCCACTTGTCCGGCAGCACGTTCTCGCACAGCCACTGCGGCCCCGAGACGTAGGGCAGCCCGCGGTCGAGGATCGATTCGATGACCGGCTTGCCGCGCGTCATCGCGTTGCCTACCACCAGCAGGTCCGCCGGGTAGCGCTCGAGCTGCTTCGCGTCGTAGCCCTCGTGCAGCTCGATGCCGAGCGCGCGCAGCTGCTCGCTCATCGGCGGGTAGACCTGCGCGTCGCAGCCGGTCACGCGATGGCCGAGCTCGCGCGCGATCTTGGCGAGCCCGCCCATGAAGGTGCCGCAGATGCCGAGGATGTGCAGGTGCATTCGTTTCGCCGCGCCGCGCCGCGGGCCCGCCTAGCCCTTGAACATGAAATACACCGCGCCCACCATGCACAGTCCCGCCCAGACGTAGTTCAGGCGCAGCGGCTGGTCCATGTAGAAGAGCGCGAAGGGCACGAACACCGTGAGCGTCACCACCTCCTGCACGATCTTCAACTGGCCGAGCGTGAGCCCGGCGCGGAAGCCGATGCGGTTCGCCGGCACCTGGATCAGGTACTCGAAGAAGGCGATGCCCCAGCTCACGATGGCCGCCACGTACCACGGGCTCGCCGCGTAGTTCTTGAGATGGCCGTACCACGCGAACGTCATGAAGAGGTTGGACGCGGCGAGCAGGAGCACCGTCGCGACGAGGGCATGCACCGGGATCATGGGGCGCGTCGGAAGCGTGGGGAAAGCCTTGCATCTTAGCATTCGCGAGCGTGTAAACTGACCGTCCGGCCCGCATGGGCCTTGCCGCGGGAAATCTTCCCCGTGACGACCATGGTTCCCCACCTCACCACTTCCCTCACCGGTCCGCTGCAGGAGCTCGAGCGGGTCGCGCTCGACCGGCGCGCCGAGATCGAAAGCTGGTTCCGCGCGCAATGGCAGCGGCACGCGGTGCCGTTCTATGCCTCGTGCGACCTGCGCAACAGCGGCTTCAAGCTGGCGCCCGTGGATACCAACCTCTTCCCGGGCGGCTTCAACAACCTGAATCCCGAGTTCCTGCCGCTGTGCGTGCACGCGGCGATGTCGGCCGCGCAGCGGATTTGCCCGCAGGCGCGCGGCTTCCTCGTCGTGCCCGAGAACCACACGCGCAACCTCCACTACCTGCAGAACGTGGCGGTGTTGAAGCGCATCCTGGAGGGCGCGGGATACACGGTGCGCATCGGCAGCCTCATTCCCGGCCTGGAGGGGCCCACCGAGGTGCAGACCTCCGGGGGCGAGACGCTGCGCCTGGAGCCGCTGGAGCGCCATGGCAACCGCGTCGGCGTCGACGGCTTCGATCCCTGCGCGGTGCTGCTCAACAACGATCTTTCGGCCGGCATCCCGCAGGTGCTCGAGGGCATCGAGCAGCCCGTGGTGCCGCCGCTCGTCGCCGGCTGGTCCACGCGCAGGAAGTCGCATCACTTCCACGTCTACGACCGCGTCGCGGAGGATTTCGCGAAGCTGGTGGGCATCGATCCCTGGTTCGTGAACCCGTGCTTCAGCCAGTGCGGCAAGGTGAATTTCACCGAGCAGGAGGGCGAGGATTGCCTCGCTGCGAACGTCGAGTTCGTCCTCGGCGAGACGCGCGAGAAGTACGCGCAGTACGGCATCACCGAGCCGCCGTTCGCGATCGTGAAGGCCGACGCCGGCACCTACGGCATGGGCATCATGACGGTGAAGAGCGCCGACGACGTGCGCAACCTCAACCGCAAGACGCGCAACAAGATGGCCGTGATCAAGGAAGGCCAGCCGGTCCACGAGGTGATCATCCAGGAAGGCGTCTACACCTTCGAGAGCGTCGAGGGCGCGGTCGCCGAGCCGGTCGTGTACATGGTGGACCAGTTCGTGGTGGGCGGCTTCTACCGCGTGCACACCGGGCGCGGCATCGACGAGAACCTGAACTCGCCGGGCGCGCAGTACGCGCCGCTCGCCTTCGAGACCGATTGCCACAGCCCGGATTGCGCCGGCACGCCGGGCGACCCGCCCAACCGCTTCTACACCTACGGCGTGGTCGCGCGCCTCGCCGCGCTCGCCGCGGCGATCGAGGTGGAGGAGCTGGTGGCCGCGGCCGACGCGCCGCAGGCGAGGGCCGCGAACGAATGAGGTTCGCGTTCGTCGTCGATCCCCTCGACGACCTCAAGGCCTACAAGGATTCCTCGATCGCCATGATGCGCGAGGCGGCGCGCCGCGGCCACGAGGTGCATGCGCTCGAGGCGCGCGCGATCTCGGTGAGCGGCGGCTCGGTCACCGCGCCGCTGACGCGCCTCGAAGTGCGCGGGGAAGGCGACGCGTGGTACGAGGCGCGCGGGACGCGCGAAGCGCCGCTCGGCTCCTTCGACATCGTGATGATGCGCAAGGACCCGCCCTTCGACCAGGAGTACTACTACGCGACGCTGCTCCTCGAGCGTGCGCAGGCCGAGGGCGCGCGCGTGGTGAACGACCCGCGGGCGCTGCGCGACTGGAACGAGAAGCTCGCGATCCTGCGCTTCCCGCGCCTCGCCCCCGCGACCCTCGTCGCCTCGGACATGGCGCGCGTGCAGGGCTTCATCGACGAGCATCGCGACGTGGTGGTGAAGAAGCTCGACGGCATGGGCGGCGCGATGATCTTCCGCGTCGGCGCCGGCGACCCGAACCGCAACGTGATCGTGGAGACCATCACCGACTTCGGCCGCCGCACGGTGATGGCGCAGGGCTACCTGCCCGAGATCGTCGATGGCGACAAGCGCGTGCTGGTGATCGGGGGCAAGCCGTTTCCGTACTGCCTCGCCCGCATCCCCAAATCCGGGGAGACGCGCGGCAACCTCGCCGCCGGCGGGACCGGGGTCGCGCGGCCGATCACCGCGCGCGATCGCGAGATCGCCGAGGCGATCGGACCCTCGCTCGTGGATGCCGGGATCGTCTTCGCCGGCCTCGACGTGATCGGCGAGCGGCTCACCGAGATCAACGTGACGAGTCCCACCTGCATCGTGGAGATCGCCGAGCAGACCGGCGAGAACGCGGCGCGCGCGCTGATGGACGCGCTGGGCGCCTGAGGCCTAGAACACCGCGACGCGGTCGAAGTCGGCGCCGCGCTCGAGCACTTCGTGCACGGTGCATTCCCTGGCGCCGTCCTGCCACACCTCGATGCCGCGTCCGCGCATCGCCATCCCGCCCGGCACCACCAGCGAGACGGGAATCTGCAGCCGCTCGAGCGCCGGCAGCCGGAAGCCCTGCGTCCATTGCGCGTTGGCGCGGTGGCGCGCATCGCCCGCGCGCACCGCGAGCGGCTCGGGCTTGCCGGGAAAGAGCGCGATCGTCGCGACGATGCGGCCATCGGTTTCCTGCGCCAGCGCGCGGATCACGCCGAGGAAGAAGCCGCCGGCCTCGCCGAGCCGCACGCCCGCGAGCCGCCCGATCGCGACACCCTTGGACGCGGTCGCCGGGCGCTGCAGCCGCCAGGTGCCGGGCATCTCCTCGACGACGCTCCACGGCTCGACGCTGAAGTTGTGCTCGGCGAGCATGCGGCTGTGGGTGCGCTCGGACACGCGGCCGAACACCTCCATGTCCTGCTTCTCCTCGCGGGTGAGCTCGCGCGTCCGGTCGGGCTGCTCGAAGAGCTTGCCGCCGCCCACGAAGAAGTGGACCTCCGCAAGCGTGAAGACGATGCCCGCGAGCTTGATCTCGGAGACCTTCCCGGGTGGACGCGGCGGCGCGCCCTCGCACCAGAGCTTGTGCAGCCGCCGCAGCTGCATCGGGAGGTCCAGCCCGGCGGCCTGCGGCGGCAGGCCGAGCCGCGCCGGCTCCTCGTCCGATTGCAACGCGTGGATGCGCTTGCGCAGGCTCTTCGAGAGCCCGTCCACGTCGAAGGCGCGATGCATCACCGTGAGCTCGGAGCGCGGCAGCGGCCGTGCGCCGATCGACGAGGCGAGGTCCACCACCAGCGGCAGCGGATCCGCCGCCGGAATCGCCGAGGGATCGAGCACGCGCAGCTTCGCCACCCATTGGCGCAGCAGGGCCTCGGCGAAATCGATCTGCGCCGCCGTCATCTCCGCGAGGTACGCCGCCTGCAGCATCGTCGCCTGCAGGTACGCGTCCGCGATGCTCGACGTGCCGTCCTGCTCGCCGTCCAGCGAATCGCGCACGCGCTCCTCTGCGACGCCGGCCGCCTCGGCCTGCGCGTACTCGTGGTGCAGCCGCTGCCACGTCGCGGGATCGAAGCGCCGGTAGACCAGCGCGTGGAAGAGCATCTGCGCGCCGATGTAGCGCACGATGCGGTGCGCGATGAGCGCGCGATGCGCGGCGAGCTCCGGAGCCTGCCCGTCGGCGAGCGAGCGCCGATAGCCCTCCTCCATCGCCGCGAGGAGCGCGGCGCCGGTCGCCCACGCCGCGCTGTCGTTGGGCGAGAGGGGCAACGTCTTGCCGAAGTAGCGCGAGCGTTGCTCGCCCTGGAGGAACGCCACCTTGTCGCGCAGCAGCTCCAGGCACTTGAGGCGCTCGAGCGGCGCGGCCTGCGCGGCGTTCAGGCCCCGCAGCGCCTCGAGCACCTGCGACTGGGCCTGCGGGATGTTGGTGAGCGCAAGGGCGTTCAGCCACTCCTTGCAGCCGCGCGCGTCGTCGAACGCGGGCGCGCCTTCCGCTTGCAGCGTCGGTGCCATGGTCAGGGCGACAGGGCGAGGAGCCGCTCGCGCACCGCGGCGCCGAGCCCGGCGGCGCGCGCGAGCCGATCCGCGGGCACCGCGATCTCGCGCCGCGCGGCGCACCACACGGGCGAAGGGAAATGCGCGTCGTCGCGAAAGCGCGGCACCACGTGCCAGTGCAGGTGCGGCACCACGTTGCCCAGGCTCGCCACGTTCATCTTGTCCGGCCGCATCGTCTCGCGCACCGCGTCCTCCACCGCGAAGACCACCGCCGCGAGCCGCATGCGCTGCGACGGATCGAGGTCCGTCGTTTCTCGCACATGCCGCGCGAGGATCACGCGGCAGTAGCCCGGGTAGCCCGGCTCGTCCACCTGCACCACCCGGCACAGGTCATTCTGCCAGAGGATCGCGCCGCCGGAGCGTTCGCAGAACTCGCAATCGCCGCTCATGGGAACGGCTGCCTCTCGATCGGCTTCGACTGGGTGACGCCGTCCAGCGTGTACGTCATCACGCCGTGCGACAGGTCGGTGAAGGAAAGGGTGACGCTGCCCGCCGCATCGGCGTGGAAGGCCGAGGGATCGTAGGGCTTGCCCAGCCACGCGGAGCCGCTCGCGCGATACGCCTTGCCGGTGAAGACCGCCTCGCTCGTCCACTGCCCGCCGGGAACGTAGTACCAGACGGGCTTGCCGGCGCGATCGTAGGTGTACCAGACGGCGAAAAGCGTGCGGTACTGCTGGTTGATGGCGATGCCCCAGCCGTCCTGCGGCTTGCCGCCCCACCACAGGTCGCCGTAGCTCGCGGCGGGCGTGGAATCCGGCACGCCGAACGGCTGGCGCACGATCGACTTCGTGCCGCTCACGCCATTGATGGTGTAGGTGAGGGTCGCGCTGGAGAGGCTCGTGAAATGCAGCGTGGCGGAGCCGACGGCCTTGCCGACAGCGAAGCGGGCCGCGTCGTAGGCGCCGAGCCAGCTTCCCGATGGAATGTAGAGCGCGCCGGTGAAATCCGTGAGCGAGGCATTCCACTGGCCGCCCGGCATGACGACCCAGGTCGGGTTTCCCGCATCGTCGTACACGAACATCGCGGCGAAGATCGTCGCGCCGTGCTGCGCGATGCTCATGCCCCAGCCGTTCTCGGCCATGCCCGACCACCACAGGTCCTGGTAGCTCGGAGGGCCGCCCGCATCCACCGCCACCTTGAACATGCCGCGTCCATACGTGGCGGCGCCGAGCGTGGCATCGTCGATCCAGAAGAGCTCGCGCACGCGGATGTTCGCGGGGCCCTCGTTGGTCGTGGACCAGGTGGCCCCTCCATCCTGGCTCGTGAAGACGCCGACCGAGGTGGCGGCATACAGCCACGCGGAGTTTCGCGGATGGATCTTCACGTCGAAGACCGGCGCATCGGGGAGATTGCCGTCGATCGAGCGCCACGAGGCGCCGCCATCCAGCGTCTGCCACGCGTTCCCGGGGACGAAGCCGGTGAAGGCGACGATCGCGCGGTTGGGGTTCGCCGGATCGAGGGTGATGCGCTGCACGCGCCGCGCCGGGAGCACGCCCGTGCCGACGCGCGTCCATTGCGGAGCGCCGGCGAAGGAATTCGCGGTGCGATAGACCTCGCCGTTGTTGTGCCCGACCCACACGACGTTGCCGTTGCCCGGCTGCACCGCGATGGCATTGATGAAATCGTCCCCGGCCAGCGGCGGCTTGATGGCGCGCCACGCGGGCGTGCCCTTCGCGTTCGCGGTGACCCACAGCGAGGCGGCCCCCGCGAGGATGCGGTGGGCGTCGTTCGGGTCGAGGACGAAGGGCGCGATGAAGTTGGCCTTCTTCGTCGCGCCGGAGCCGCAGTAACCGTTGTTGCCGTCGTCCGGCATCGCCTCGGTGATGCCGCTGCAGAAATAATCCGACGTCGCGCCGCCGTCGAACGACCGGTGCAGCGAGAGATAGACGTACTCGCCATACACGGTGCGGTCCGAGGCCGGGTCGACGGCGACCAAGCCGCCGTCGCCGCCGCGATAGATGCGCCATGCGCCGTCGGCGAGCACCAGACTGCCGTTGTCCTGCGTACCGCCGTAGACGCGCCCGCCCGCCGCGGTGCGGCCGGCACCGCTGTAGAACTGCGTGACGGCAAGGCCGTTGTCGCGGTTGATCCACCCGGCGCCGCGCACGCCGCCGCCGAGTGCATAGGCGTTCGGGGCGAAATACACGCCGCCGTCGTTGCCGTCGAAGAGCGCCGGATGCGCAGGTCCGAAATCGGGCGGCGAGACGAGCGCGTGGTGATCGCCGTGGGGAGAGACCGGCGAGCGCCGCCAGTCGCTCACCTGGTCGAAGGTCACGCCGCCGTCGCGCGATTCGTACACGTCGAGCCCGGCCACCATGAGGTGCGAGGCATCGGTGGGATCGACCCAGATGGCGTTGTCGTAATCGCCCTGGGAGCCGAGGTGGCGCGGGTTCGCGAGCCACTGCCACGTGGCCCCGGAATCGAGCGACGCGTAGACCTCGCCGCCCTGGTTGTCGACCGAGGCGTAGGCGAGGCCGGGACGCGAGCGCGCGAACGCGATCTCGGCGCGCGCGGTGCCGTCGCGGCCCGAGGGCGCGGCGACCAGCGGCTGCGTGTGCGTCCAGGTGAGCCCCGCATCGCGCGAATGAAGCAGCGTGCCGTCGTCGAGGCCTGCCAGGACGTTCCCGGAATCGAAAGGATCGAAGGCGAGATCGAGGGCGCGCGCGGCGGAGACGCGCGACCACGACGCGCCGCCGTCGGCGGAGCGATAGATGCCGCCGGTCGCGAGGTCGAGGTTGGTCACGCCCGCGAGGAGCGTCGAGGGCCGCGCCGGGTCGATCGCGAGGCGGTTCACGAAGCGCCAGTCGGCGTTGGCGTCGGGGTTCGTCGCGGCGAGCGACTGCCAGGTGTTGCCGCCGTCGGCCGACTTGAAGACGCCGGCACCGACCAGGCCCGCGCTCGCTTCGCCGGTGCCGGCGTACACGATCGCCGGATTCGACGGGTCGAAGACCAGCGCGGAGATGGAAAGGTTCGGCAGGAAGTCGTTGTTCGCGCTCCAGGTGGCTCCCTCGTCGGCGGAGATCCAGAGGCCGCCGGACGCGGTGCCGGCGAGCACGCGCCGGGGGTTGCGCGGATCGATGGCGAGCGAACGCACGCGCCCGCCGATGTTCGACGGGCCCAGCGCCTGCCAGCGAAACGGCTGCATGCCGGCGGACTTCTCGAGCGAGGCGGGCGCGCCGCGCGTGACGACCAGCGCGCGGCGCTGCGCCTGCGCGCGCAGCAGCTGCCAGACACGCGGCGGGCCTTGCTCGTCGGCCTCCGCCTCGAGGTTCGCGCGGATCGAGACCGGCGTGCCGCGCTCGCCCTCGCCGTGCTCCTCGTCCTCTTCCTCGTCCTCGCCGCGTGCGAGGGCCGCGGGATCCATCGGATAGCCCGCGGCGGAGGGCGGCGCGACCTCGGCGAGACGCGGCGGTCCCGCGGCGCAGCCCGCGCAGAGCAGCAGCACGACGATCCACGCGTGGACGGGGCGCCGGGACCTCATCGCCGCGGGCTTCTCAGAGCAGCACGCGCTCGATGCCGCCATGGCGCGCGCGGTGCACGAAGTCCTCCATCCACGTCGGACCGAGGAGGTGGCGCGCCATCTCCACCACGATGTATTCGGCGCTGGTGCCGGCGTCGTCATCGAAGCGATGCAGCCCCTGCAGGCAGGAAGGACAGGAGGTCAACACTTTCACCTCGCCGTCGAATCCATCGCTGCGCGCGGCGGCCGCTCCGTTGCGCATTTCCGCCTCCTTGCGGAAGCGCACCTGGGTGGCGACATCGGGGCGGGTGGCGGCGAAGGTGCCCGACTCGCCGCAGCAGCGATCGTTCAGGGGAACGTCGGTTCCCATGAGGCGGTTCACCACGGTGAGCGGCTTGTAGGTCTTCATCGGCGTATGGCACGGGTCGTGGTACATGTAGCGCACGCCGGTGGCGCCCTCGAGCTTCATGCCCTTCTCCATCAGGTACTCGTGGATGTCGAGCAGGCGCGAGCCCGGGAAGATGCGGTCGAATTCGTACTTCTGCAGCTGGTCCATGCAGGTGCCGCACGAGACCACGACGGTCTTGATGTCGAGGTAGTTCAGCGTGTTCGCCACGCGGTGGAAGAGCACGCGGTTCTTCACCGTGATCTCCTCGCCCTTGTCGGCGCGGCCCGCCGAGGTCTGCGGATAGCCGCAGCACAGATAGCCCGGCGGCAGCACGCACTGGCTGCCCACGTGGTAGAGCAGCGCCTGCGTGGCGAGCCCCACCTGCCCGAAGAGACGCTCCGAGCCGCATCCCGGAAAATAGAACACCGCGTCGGCATCCTCGCTCACGCGCGCCGGGTCGCGCACGATCGGCACGATCGCCGGGTCCTCCACGTCGAGCAACGCGCGCGCGGTCTTCTTCGCGAGCCCGCCGGGCATCGGCTTGTTGATGAAATGGATCACCTGCGCGGCGAGCCGGGGCTTGCCGTGCGTCTCCGGCGGCCGGCGTACCTGGCGCTGCACGATCGGGAGCCTTCCCCACAGCTTGTTCGCGGCGCGCTGCACGCGGTAGCCGATGTCGATGAGCCCGGTCTTGATGAGCTTCACGCGCCGCGGATCGGTGGCGTTCAGGAACTGGAGCGAGGCCCAGGTGCCGGGATTGAAGCGCCGCTTGCGAAGCCGCGCGAGGAGGTTCCTCATCGCCACCGACACGTCGCCGAAATCGATGTCCACCGGGCACGGGGAGACGCACTTGTGGCACACCGTGCAGTGGTCGGCGACGTCGCCATACTCGTCGAAGTGGCGCACGCTCACGCCGCGGCGCGTCTGCTCCTCGTAGAGGAACGCCTCGGTGAGGAGCGACGTCGCGAGGATCTTGTTCCTCGGGCTGTAGAGCAGGTTCGCGCGCGGCACGTGGGTCGCGCACACCGGCTTGCACTTGCCGCAGCGCAGGCAGTCCTTGAAGGAATCGGCGATCGCGCCGATATCGTTCTGCTCGAGGATCAGCGACT
>JAICTR010000011.1 GCA_025936275.1 Burkholderiales bacterium | reverse complement strand
CAGCCCTTCGGGATCGCGCGGCGTGCCGCGGCGCTTCAGGTAGGCGGGCGAGGCATAGAGCCCCTGCGTGAAGGTCGCCACGCGGCGTGCGGAAAGCGCGGCGTCGTCGGCGAGCTCGCCCATGCGGATCGCGAGGTCGAAGCTCTCGCCGATGAGATCCACGAAGCGCGACGAGAGATCGATTTCCAGCGTAACGGCGGGATGCGCGCGCGCGAAGCGCGCAAGGAGCGGCGCGAGCATGAGGTTCCCCAGGTCGTGCGGCATGGTGACCCGCAAGCGCCCGCGCGGCTCGACCTGCCGGTTCGCGGCGAGCGCCGATGCGGCCTCGACGTCTTCCGCCACGTGGCGCGCGTGCTCGAGCACCGCCTGTCCGAGCTCCGTCAGCACGAGCTTGCGCGTGGTGCGCTGCAGGAGGCGCTCGCCCAGCCGCGACTCGAGCGCGCTCACCCGCCGCGACACGGTCGATTTCGGAAGTCCCAGGCGCTCGGCCGCGCGCGAGAAGCTGCCCAGGTCGGCGACGCGGGCGAAGAGCAGGAGGTCGTTCGGCTCGAGGGCGGCGGGGCGCATCGGCGTGCCTTTTTCGATTGTTCCACTGAGGGAACAATGATATCCAAAACGACGGCTTCCGAACCACCCGTGGAACCCCTACATTGGATGCATGACCCCATTCCAAAGGAGCGTTCCGTGAACATCCTGCAGATCAATTCCAGCGCGCGCGGCGCGGCGTCCCACTCCACGCGCCTCGCGAGCCGCATCGCGGCGCGCCTGGCCGAATCGTCGCCCGGCGCGACCGTCACCGTGCGCGACCTCGAGCGCGCGCCCCATCCGGAGCTCGACGAGCCGGCGCTCGGCGCGCTCTTCACGCCGGCCGCGGAGCGCAACCCCCGGCAGGCGGCCCGTGTGGCGCTCGACGACGCCCTCATCGCGCAGGTGCAGGCGGCGGATGTCGTGGTGATCGGCGTGCCGATGTACAACTTCGGCGTGCCGGCGCAGCTCAAGAACTGGATCGACGCCATCTCGCGCGCCGGGGTGACCTTCCGCTACACGGAAAAGGGTCCCGAAGGGTTGCTCGCGGGGAAGAAGGTCTACCTGGCCCTCGCCCGTGGCGGCGTCTACCGCGGCACGGCGGCGGATACGCAGGTACCCTATCTGAAGACGGTGCTCGGATTCCTCGGCATGACCGACCTGCACTTCGTGTACGCCGAGGGGCTCGCGATGGGCGCGGAGGCCGAGCGCAAGGGCGTCGCGGCGGCGCTCGAGGAGATCGAGGAAGTGGTAAAGGGGACAGTCCCCATTTCGGCATGAAGGAGAAACGCAAATGACGACGACGATCGATGCCATCACCCGCGGCCGCGCGGTGGAGCGCGTGCTCGAGGGCCATCCCACTTCCGACGGCGCGGGCGTGAAGTTGACGCGCGTGCTCACGCAGCCGCTGCAGCGGCGCCTCGACCCGTTCCTCATGCTCGACGCGTTCGGCAGCGACAACCGCGACGATTACATCGCGGGCTTCCCGGACCATCCGCACCGCGGCTTCGAGACCGTGACCTACATGATCGCGGGCCGCATGCGCCACCGCGACAGCGCCGGCCACGAGGGCCTGCTGCAGAACGGCGGCGTGCAGTGGATGACGGCCGGGCGCGGGGTCGTGCACTCGGAGCTTCCCGAGCAGGAAGAGGGCCGCATGGAAGGGTTCCAGCTGTGGCTCAACCTGCCCGCCAAATCGAAGATGCGCGACCCCTGGTACCGCGACATCCAGGCCGCGGACATCCCGGTGGTGACCACGCCCGAAGGCGTGACGGCACGCGTGATCGCGGGCGAGAGCCATGGCGTGGAAGGCGCGGTGCGGCGCGAGGTGACCGAGCCGTTGTATCTCGACCTGGAGATCCCGGCGGGCGCCACGTTCGCCCAGCCGATCCCCGCGGGACACAACGCGTTCGTCTACGTCTATCGCGGCGCGCTGGAGATCGAGGGGACGCCCGTGCCGGTGCAGCGCATGGCGATCCTCGCCAACGATGCGCAAAGCGAAGGCGTGGTGCTGCGTGCGACCGAGCCCACGCGCGCGCTCCTCATCGCCGGCAAGCCGTTGAAGGAGCCGATCGCGCAGTACGGGCCGTTCGTGATGAACACCGAGGGCGAGATCAGGAAGGCGATGCTCGATTACCAGGCGGGGCTCTTCACCTCGCGGTAAGCGGTTGAACTTCGCGCGGCAGGGGCGGACCTACGCATTGGAGGTCCGCCCATGCAACGCAAGAAACTGCGCTTCGGTCCCGGCTTCCGCGTGGCGCTCGGCAACCGCCGCTCGCAATGCGCGGAGATGGTCATCAAGCCGGGCAAGTCGGAAGGCGGCCCCGACAACCGCCATCGCGGCGCCGACCAATGGCTCTACGTGCAGGCCGGCGAGGGCGTGGCCATCGTGAACGGGCGGCGCCAGTCGCTCGGCCCCGGCACCGTGCTCCTCATCGAGAAGGGCGATCGCCACGAGATCCGCAACACCGGCGAGAAGCCGCTTCGCACCTTCAATGTCTACGTGCCCCCGGCCCACGACACACGGGGCAACGAGTTGCCTCGTGGACGCAAGTAGCCGCGGCTCCCTGATTTCCCGAGGAACATCGCCATGAACGCCGCAACTTCCGCCGTCGATCTCTTCACGCCTTACGAGCTGGGATCGCTGCACCTGAAGAACCGCATGGTGATGGCGCCGCTCACGCGCAGCCGCGCCGAGGAGGGCAACGTGCCCTCGCGCCACGCGGCGACCTACTACAGCCAGCGCGCCGGCGCGGGGCTCATCGTCACCGAGGCGACGCAGGCGGGCGCCGGTGGACAGGGCTACATCGCCACGCCCGGCATGCATTCGGACGACCAGGTGCGCGGGTGGAAGAAGGTCACCGATGCCGTGCATCGCGCGGGCGGGCTCATCTTCATGCAGCTCTGGCACGTGGGACGCATCTCGCATCCCGATTTCCGCGGCGGCGAGCTGCCCGTGGCGCCTTCGGCGATCGCGCCGCGCGGCGTGCAGACCTACACCGCGCAAGGGCTCAAGGACATTCCGGCGCCGCGCGCGCTCGATGCCGGGGAGATTCCCGGGATCGTGCGCGAGTTCCGCGCCGCGGGCGAGAACGCGAAGGCCGCGGGCTTCGACGGCGTCGAGGTGCACGGCGCGAACGGCTACCTCCTCGACCAGTTCCTCGAGAGCGGCACCAACCAGCGCACCGATTCCTACGGCGGCAGCATCGAGAACCGCGCGCGCCTGCTCTTCGAGGTGGTCGAGGACCTGCTCACGGTGTGGGACCGCGAGCGGATCGGCGTGCGCCTCTCGCCCGGCGGCAGCTTCAACGACATGTGCGATGCCAACCCGCGCGAGACCTGGGGCTACGTCGCGAAGCGCATGGCCGACACGAAGCTCGGCTACCTGCACCTGATCGAGCCCACGCCCGCGCAGGGCGAGCACGCGACGCCGGACCTTTCCGCGCGCTTCTTCCGTCCGCTCTTTCCCGGCGCGCTGATGGTCGCCGGCGGCTACACGTTCGAGCGCGGCAACGCGGTGCTGAAGGCGGGCCTCGCGGACCTCGTCACCTTCGGGCGGCTCTTCCTCGCCAATCCCGACCTCGTCGAGCGCTTCCGCCGCGGCGCGCCGCTGAACGAGCCGAATCCCGACACCTTCTACGGCGGCGGCGCCGAGGGCTACATCGATTACCTGACCTTGGGCGAGGCGAAGGCGGCGTGACGCCGGCCGCTTGAGCTTCGCGAAAGGCGACCCTTGTAGACTTGCAAGCAATACGACAAGGGAGGCTGGACATGGGTCGTTCCATCGGCGGAGGTCTTCTTCTTTTCGCGGCGATCTCGATCCTGCCCTCGGGCGCCGCCGCGGCGGATGCGAAGTGCGCCAACCCCGAATGGGCGCCCACGCCCTTGCCGGGATTCGCCATCCGCGAATGCGAGGACCGCGCATGGGATTCGATGCAGGTGTCCGACGGCGAGCGCGACCAGGCGCTCGGCGGCCACCGTCGCTCGGTCACCTACGAGCTCAAGGACGAGTCGAAGAACCCGAGCGCCGAGAAGGCGCGCCTGTACTACTCGCAGGCCGCGCAGAAAGCGGGCGCGAAGCTCGTCTACCACAACGGCTACGACGTGGTGCTGCGCAAGGCGGGACCGCACGGCGACGTGTGGTATCTCTACGATCACGGCAACGGCAACGAGAGCTCCACCGGCTCGTACACGCTCACCACGCTCGAGGTCGCGCCGCCGCCGCAGGAGGTCGAGACGCGAGCGATGCCCGGAACCCTCGCCGTCGACGGCGCGAAGTGCGCCAACCCGCCCTGGCTCGTGAAGCAGTTCGCCGCGTACAAGCTCACCGCGTGCGACTCGAAGGCGTGGGACGACCAGCGCCTCCCGCTCACCGCGGGCGAGCATGAAGTGTCGGGCCGGCGCATGGTCGCGCACTACGAGCTCGCGCACGGCAAGCCCGTCGTGGTGCCGCGCGCCGCGCACATCGAGTTCGTGGCGGCGCTGAAGAAGAGCGGCGCGCAGATCGTGCGCGGCGAGAAGGAAACGGGCGGCGCCGTCGTCGCCTCGCAGACGAGCGCCGAGGGCCGGTTCTGGTACGTCTGGGAGCAGGCGGGCGGCAACGACGAGTCGATGAGCGGCTATCGCCTCACCACCTGGCAGGAGGCGCCGCTCGCGCAGGAAGTGGTCGTGAAGCCGGTGGAGGGCGCGCTCGACACCGCGGGCTGCAAGGATCCCGCGTGGCTCGTGAAGCAGTTCCCGTACTTCAAGCGCACGCGTTGCACCAACCGCGACTTCGATGCGGTGGAGTTCGAAACCAGCGGGCAGCACGCGAAGATGGCCGGGCGCGTGCACGAGGCGGTCTACCAGCTCACCGATCCGAAGCGCGATCCCGTGCCGCTCGCGGTGAAGAGGAACTACGTGGCCGCGCTCGAGAAGCTCGGCGCGCACCTGGTGAGCAACCCGGACGACGACAACATGGCGGTGCTCGAGCAGAAGACGCCGCAGGGCGACCTCTGGTACCTGTACCGGCACGGCTCCGGCAACGACGAGTCCACCACGTCGTACAGCCTGCTCACGCTGCAGGCGGGCGGCCCGCCGCCGAAGACCTGCAAGCTCGAGATCTACGGCGTGAACTTCGATTTCGACAAGGCGACGTTGAAGCCCGACTCCGAGCCGGTGCTGAAGGAGGTGCTCGCGATCTTCGAGGCGGAGCCGAAGTACAGCGGCGAGATCGGCGGCCATACCGACAACGTCGGCAAGCACGCCTACAACGTGAAGCTCTCCGGCGAGCGCGCGGCCGCGGTGAAGGCGTGGCTGGTCGCCCACGGCGTGCAGGCCGGCCGGCTGCGCACCGCGGGCTATGGCGACTCGCGCCCCCTGGTGCCCAACACCACCGACGAGAACCGCGCGAAGAACCGGCGCGTGGAGCTCAAGCGCGACCACTGCACCGGCGGCGCGTAAGCGTCGCCGGGCGGCTTACGCGGCGAGGAGCCGCCAGAGGCCGAGCGCGGCGATCGCGGCACCCGCCGCGCGATCGAAGGCGCGCGGCAGCGGCAGCAGGCGCTCGAGCAGCACGTAGGCCGAGATCGCGATCGCCCACGGTATGCTCATCGCGCCCGCGACGAAGAGCACCGCCATCACGAGCCAGCAGCAGCCCAGGCACCACGCGGCGTAGCGCACGCCCATCGCGAGCGCGCCCGCGATGCCGTCCCGCCAGTCGCTCAGCATGAAGCCCAGCGGCGAGCGGCAGCGCGCGACGCATGCCGCCTTCGCCGAGGTCCATTGCCAGGCGCCGGCGCTCAGGAGCACGAAGCCGCCCGCACGTGCGCTCGCGAGGCGCATGTCGCCATCGAGGAAGCCCGCTTCCTGCAGCAGCCAGTGCGTGCCGGCGTAGGCGACGCCCGCCGCGGCCCACGCGCCGAGATAACCGGCGAGATAAGCCGAAGAGGCGGCGATGCTGCGCGACATGCGCGCATGCACGATCCACGACGGTGCCGCGGCGGGCGCCATCATCAGGGCCATCATCGCCGCCCACATCGCGGCGAGCGCGCCGAGGCCCTCGTGCATCGCGCGCTCAGGCGGCGTACCGGAACGGCGAGTAGAAGCCGTTGCGCGAGGAAAATTCCCAGTGCTTGCCGTGGTCGCGGTAATCGAGCTTCTTCGAGCGCGCGGCGACCGCGGGCTCGCCGGGCGCGATGCACAGCGGGTGGTTCTCGATGGTGACCTCGGCGCCGCCCTGGCCCTCGACCGCCTCGATCGCGGCTTCGACCACGCCCGGAATCGAGAGCGAGCGCTGCCGGCCGTTCGCCGCATAGCGCATCGGCACGCTCGCGACGCTGAGGATGTTGCCGACGTGCGAGGCGAGGCGCGCGGGATGGCCACCCGCCTGCCCGGCGAAGATCTTCGTGAGCGCGTCCTTCTGCGCGGCGTCGGCGCGCTCGTCGAGGTACACGGCGACGTCCCACTTCACCTGCGCCATGTGCCCCGGCGAATGCACCGCGAGCGCGACGTTGAGGCCGTCGAGCTTCACGCCCTCGAACGCGCCGCGGTCGATGTGCCACGCGACGATCGCGTCGCAGTGGCCCTCGCTCGGCTTGCTGAGGAACACGCACGGGCAGGCCGACTCGCAGTTGCAGGTCTCGAAATACGTGCCTTCGATCTTCCAGGTCATGTCGTGCTCTCCTTTGTCGGGGCGGCGCGCAGCAGCGCGCCGAGCTTTTCGATGCCCGCCTCGATGCGCGGCGCGTCGATGGCCGCGAAGTTGAGGCGGATCCAGGGTTGGTCGGCGGGCTGCGCGAAGAACGCCTCGCCCGGCGCGAACGTGACGCCGGCCGCGAGCGCCGCCTCGAAGAGCGCGCGCACCGAGAGGCGCTCGGGAAGGCGCACCCACATCACCGGACCGCCGGGCGTGCGCTGCCATTTCGCCTCGGGCGGAAAGTGGCGCTGCAGCGCATCGGCCATCACGCGCTGGCGCTCCGCGTACACGCGGCTCACGCGCTTCCAGTGGCGCACCGCCTCGCCCGATTCGAGGTATGCCGCCATCGCGAGCTGCATCACCGGCGAGCAGAAGAGGTCGCGCGAGCGCTTGCGCGCCACCGCCCAGGCGAGGAGCTTCGGCGGCGCGACGAGGTAGCCCAGGCGCGCGGCGGGCAGCACCGACTTGCTGAAGCTCCCGACGCAGATCACGTTGCCGCTGGTGTCGAGCGCCGCGAGCGGCGGCGGGAGCGCCGCGCCGAAGCGCACCTCGCGCAGCGCGTCGTCCTCGAGGATCGGCACGCCGTGGCGCCGCGCGAGGCGCACCAGCTCCCGGCGGCGCGAGGTGGGCATCACCGCGCCGGTGGGATTCTGGTACGTGGGCACGGTGTAGATGAGGCGCACGCCGCCGCGCTCGAGCGCTTCCTCGAGCGCATCGAGGCGCATGCCGTGCGCATCGACCGGAATGCCGGTGACCTCGATGCCCGCCGATTCGAGCGCCGCGAGCGCGCCGGGCCAGGTGGGATCCTCCACCGCGACGCGCTCGCCGGGCCGCACCAGCGCGCCGATCACGAGGTCGATCGCCTGCTGCGAGCCGCTCGTCACCATCACGCCTTCCGCGCTCACCGGCAGGTCGAGCTTGCGCAGGTACGCGGCGAACGCCGCGCGCAGCTCCGCGTTGCCCTGCGTCTCCTCGGGACCGAGCGCGGTGCCGCGCGCGCGCCGCAGGATCCGGTTGATGATCACGCGGAACTCGTCGACCGGGAAGAGCGCCGGGTCGCCCGCGCCCCAGGCGAAGGGCACCGCGTCCTCGGCGAGCGTGCCGCGGAACACCTGCCCGAGCATGCGCTCGCGCGCCGGATGCGCGCCGGGCGCGATGCGCGATTCCCACGCGAGCGGCGCGGCGCGCGCGCTCGAAGGCGGCGATTCCTGCACGCCATGGCCGGTGACATAGGTGCCGGAGCGCGCCCGCGCCTCGATGAGGCCCTGCGCCTCGAGCGCCTCGTAGGCCGCTTCCACGGTGATGCGGCTCACGCCCAGGTCGCGCGCGAGCTTGCGCAGCGACGGCAACCGGCTCCCGGCGGGCATCGTGCCGCGCAGGATCGCGCTCACGAGCTCGTCCTGCACCTTCCTGTAGAGCGGCCGCTCGAGGGTCTCGGTCATCGCTGTCCCGGTTCGCAACTGGCCTCGCCGATTATAGGCAGGCGGCCCGCGCGGAACAGGGCCAGTTGGGCCCGAATCCGATAGGTCCAATGTGAGAGGATGCGCACGTCGCGAATTCGAACAACAGGAGGAACCGATGCGCTTCTTGCCCGCCCTCGCGGCGTGGATCGCCGCCGCATGCTTCCTGCAGCCCGCGGCGGCCGCGCCGATCGCCGCCGAATTGCCGCCGGGCCTGCAGGTGCCCGCGCCGGCGCGCGTCGGCCCCGCCTTCGATGCCGAGAAGGCGACGCAGGCCTATATCGCGCTGCTCTCTCCCGAGCAGCGCGCGCGCTCCGACGCCTACTTCGAGGGCGGCTACTGGATCGGGTTCTGGAATCTCCTCTACGGCATCGCGATCTCCGCGCTCGTGCTCCTCGCGGGCATCTCGCAGCGCATGCGCGATCTCGCCGAGCGCGTGAGCCGGCGGCCCTGGCTTTCCACCTTGCTCTACGCGGCGATGTGGAGCGTGCTCGCCTTCGTGCTCGCGTTTCCGTTCACGCTCTACGTGGATTTCTTCCGCGAGCACGCCTACAGGCTCTCGGAGCAGCCCTTCGGAAGCTGGCTCGGCGACCGCATGAAGGGGCTCGCGGTCGGCGTCGTGCTGGGCTCGCTCGGCATCACCGCGGTCTACGGCGCGGTGCGCCGGCTCGGCGCGCGCTGGTGGATCGGCGCGACGGCGATCGTGTTCGCCTTCTTCCTCTTCGTGGAGATGATCGCGCCGGTTTTCATCGCGCCGCTCTTCAACCATTACCAGCCGCTGCCCGAGGGGCCGGTGCGGCAGGCGGTGCTCTCGCTCGCACGCGCGAACCAGATTCCCACCGGGCACGTCGAGTGGTTCGATGCCTCGAAGCAGACCACGCGCATCAGCGCCAACGTCTCGGGCCTCTGGGGCACGACGCGCCTCTCGCTCAACGACAACCTGCTGAAGAAGACCTCACTGCCGGAGATCGAGGCGGTGCTGGGGCACGAGATGGGCCATTACGTGCTGAACCACGGCATGCGCCTCGCGATCGACCTCACGCTCGTCTTCGGCATCGCGCTCTGGCTGCTGCATGCGGCGTTCGATCGCGCGCTCGCGCGCTGGGGCGCGCGGCTGAAGCTGCGCGACCGGGCCGATCCCGCGGCGCTGCCGCTCGCGCTCGCGATCCTCTCGGTGATCTTCTATCTCGCCGGCCCGGTGCTGAAAGGCATCGTGCGCACCGCGGAGACCGAGGCCGATGCCTACGGCCTCAACGCCGCGCGCGAGCCCTACGGCTTCGCGATGGTGTCGATGCGCCTCGCGACGTATCGCAAGATCGTCCCCGGCTCGCTCGAAGAGATCCTCTTCTACGACCATCCCAGCGGCTACGACCGTGTGCACCGCGCGATGGTGTGGCTCAAGGAGAACCAGGACGCGCGCTACGCCGCCGAGGCGGCAGCGGCCGCGCGGTAACTCGCCTGGCGCGCGTCGGCGAGGACGAAATCCGCGGCGCGCTCGCCGATCATGATCGAGGGCGCGTTGGTGTTGGAGGAGGGGATGGTCGGCATCACCGAAGCGTCCGCGACGCGCAGCCTCGCCACGCCGTGCACGCGCAGCCGCGCATCGACCACCGAATCGGCCGCCGTACCCATGCGGCACGTCCCCACGGTGTGCCATGCGGTCTGCCCGCATTCGCGCGCGTAGTCGAGGAGCGTCGCGTCCGAGTTCACGTCGGGACCGGGCCGCGTCTCGCGCACGATGAGGCCGGCGAGCGGACCCTGCGCGGCGATGCGGCGCACGAGCTTCAGGAGCGCGAGCGCCGTCTGCCGATCGCGCTCGTCGGTGAAGTAGCCGGGCTCGATGCGCGGAAAATCGTGCGCCTCGCGCGACACCGCGTGGATCGATCCGCGCGAGCGCGGATGCAGCATGAAGCCGCCGATGGAAAATCCCGGGAAGGGATCGATGCCCGCGCCCGGCGAGCGCGAATAGCGGTCCTTGCCGCTGATGTGGTAGATGCGCACCATCACGTCGGGCGCGTCGAGCGCGCTCGAGGTGCGCGTGATCGCGTGCGCGGTGGAAGACGTCCCCGCCATGAGCCCGCGCCGCGTGAGGAGATACTGGAGGCCCACCGCGAGCCGGTGGGGGAGGCTGCGCACCACGTCGTTGATGGTGATCGGCAGCCGGCACTCGTAGGTGCAGCGCACCTGCAAATGGTCGATGAGGTTCTCGCCCACCGCCGGACGGTCGGCCACGACGTCGATGCCGAGCGCGCGAAGCCGGTTCGCGGCGCCGATGCCGGAAAGCTCGAGGAGCTGCGGCGACTGGATCGCGCCCGCGCACACGATCACCTCGCGCGCGGCCTTCGCGCTCACGATGCGCCCCTCCTTCGCGTACTCGACGCCGCTCGCGGCGCTTCCCTCGAAGAGCACGCGCCGTGCGAGCGCGCTGGTCTCGATCGTGAGGTTCGGTCGGCGCCGCGCATCGCGCAGGTACGCCACCGCCGTGCTCCAGCGCCGGCCGCGATACGCGGTCTGCTCGAGGTAGCGCACGCCCTCGTACGACGCGACGTTGTAGTCGGCGGTCTCGGGAATGCCGGCCTCGACGCACGCGGCGATGAAGCCGTCGGAGAGCGCATCGCGGTCGCGCGCCTTGCGGTCGGTGATGCGCACCGGCCCCTCGCGCCCGCGCCCGGCGGCCTCGGTGTATCCGTTGCTCTCCATGCGCCCGAAGTACGGCTGCACGTCGGACCAGCCCCAGCCGTCGAGCCCCGCCTCGCGCCAGCGATCGAACTCGCGCGGATCGCCCCACACGTAGGCCATGCCGTTCAGCGCGCTGGATCCCCCGAGCACCTTGCCGCGCGGCCAGTACACCCTCTGCCCGTGCAGCTGCGCCTGCGGCTCGGTCTCGAACTTCCACGCGTAACGTTCGTTGGTGAGGAGCTTGCCAACGCCGAGCGGGATGTGGATCCAGCGGTTGTCGTCCTCGCCGCCGGCTTCGAGGAGCAGCACGCGATGCCGTCCCGATTCGGTGAGGCGCGCGGCGAGCGCGGCGCCCGCGGATCCGGCGCCCACCACGATGTAGTCGTACTCGGCCGCCATCGTCATCCGGCCGCCTTCGCGCGATGCTTGAACGAGTCGCGGCGAAAGCTGTAGAGCGCGTCGGGATCGATCATCACGTCGACGACCGCGGGCTTGCCGCAGGCGAGCGCCTCGCGCAGCACGCCGTCGAGCTCCGCCGCGCGCGCGATGCGAAAGCCCGCCGCGCCGTGCAGCTTCGCGAGCTCGTCGTAGCGCGGGTTCGGGATGTCGGCGCCGATGTAGCGAGCGCCAAAGAAATCGCGCTGGTACGCCTTCTCCGCGCCCCAGCAGCCGTTGTTCATCACGATGCACACCGTGTCGATGCCGTGCGCGACCGCGGTGCCGATCTCGCTCGCGGTCATGCCGAAGCCCCCGTCGCCCATGAGGCTCACCACGGTGCGATTCGGGCACGCGAGCTTCACGCCCAGGCCCGCCGCGTAGGAGAAGCCCACCAGCCCGAAGTCGAGCGGCGTGAAGAGCGAGGGCGGTTGGCGGTACGGCATGCGGTCGGTGGCCTGCAAGCAAAGCGTGCCGGCATCCATGGTGAACATGGCGTCGGCGGGAACCGCACGCGCAAGCGCTTCGTAGAGCATCGCGGGCTGGATCGGATCGGCACGCGCGGCACCGGCGCGCTCGCGCTCCTCGATCAGGCGCGCGCGATCGGCGCGGAACTTCGCGAGATGCGCGGCCACCTCGCGCGAGGGCTCGTGCGATGCGAGCGCCTCGCCGAGCTGCAGCGCGACCTTGCCCGCGTCGCCCACGATGCCGAGCGCCACCGGGAAGAAGCGGCCCACCGCGGTCGGCTCCTGCTCGACCTGGATGATGCGCGCCTCGCGATTGAGGTTGTCGTAGCTGTAGAACGTGGTGTTGAAGCCGAGGCGCGTGCCGAGCGCGAGGATCACGTCGGCTTCCTTCGCGAGCGCGGAAGCCACCGCGTTGCCGCGCGGGCCGACCTGTCCCGCGTAACACGGATCGTCGCAGGGGATCGCATCGCCGTGTCCCGGCGACGCCGCGACCGGCGCGCCGAGGCGCTGCGCGAGCGCGATGGTTTGCGCATGCGCGCGCGCGTTCTTCACGCCGCCGCCGGCGATGACGAGCGGGCGCTTGGCGCCGGCGAGGAGCTGCGCGGCCTGGCGCACCAGCTCGGGATCGCCGCCCGCCGCGACATGCGCGCGCTGCGATTGCGGCAAAGGCGCCGGCTCGGGGACGAAGCTCTCGGCGAGGAGGTCGCGCGGCAGGTTCAACGCCACCGGCCCGCGCCGCGGGGCGAGCGCCGTGGTGAACGCCTCGCGCACCATCTCGGGAATGCGCTTCGCCTGCGTCACGGTCCAGGTCTTCTTGGTGACCGGCTTGAAGAGCGCCTGCTGGTCGACCTCCTGGAAGGCATCGCGGTACACGTGCGCCGAAGAAAGCGAGCCGGCGAGTGCCACCACCGGCGAGTACGCCGCGTACGCCTGCGCGAGGCCGGTGACGAGGTTCGTGGCACCCGGCCCGTTCTGCCCGGCGAGGAACACGCCCGCGCCGCCCGAGGCGCGCGCGTAGCCGTCGGCCATGTGCACGCCGGTGCGCTCGTCGCGCACGCCGATGAAGCGGATGCCGCGCGCGTCGTAGAGCGCGTCGAAGACCTCCATCGCCGCCGAGCCGATGAGCCCGAAGACGTGGCGCACGCCTTCGGCCTCGAGCGCCTGCACGACCGCCTTGCCGCCGGTGATTTCCGCCATGGTTGCCTTTCCCGTGGATTCGTTCATGCCGCGCCCGCGATCGCGTTCACGGTGCCGAGGTACGCGACGCCCGCGAGTCCGTAGGCGACGCCGAAGAGGAAGCTTTGCCGCGTGACGAGGCTTCGCACCGGCACCTCGAAGCTCAGCGACGCGGCGACGATGGGCAGGCTCCACATCGAGATCGAGGCCGAGAGCCCCCAGGCGAAGACCGCCGTCGAGACGAGCACCGCGTGGCCGATGCCGAAGGGTCCCGCCGCGACCACCGGCAAGAGGATCCCGGCGCCGATCATCGGGTGCAGCCCCGCGAGGCCGAGGAGAAACAGCGCGAAGACGAGCACCGCGATCAAGGCGAATCCGGAGATCATGCCGGGCGAGATGCTGGCACCCACGGCGCGCGCGGCGGGCATCGCCGCGACCACCGTGGCGAGGATCGTTGCGCCGATCACGATCAAAAGCTCGTCGGCGAGCCGGCCGAAGCTTCGCACCGTGCGCCGCGCCGCGCCGCGCGCCGCCGCCGCGCCGAGCCGCGCGAGATAGGCCGCGCAGCAAAGCGGCACCACCAGCGCCACCGCCTGCAATCCCGGCATCGAGAAGAGCGCGCTCGCGCCGACCACCGCCGCGATCACCGCCGCCATGGGTACCAGGAGCGGGGCGAGGTTCGCGACGCTCGCGCGGAACGCGGCGCGCGTGAGCCCGGGCGTGAAGAGCGCCTGCGAGATCGCGAGGCCGATCGCCGCGAGCCCCGCGCCGATCGCCATCAAATGCCCGATCGCGACGTGCGGCACGAGCTGGCTCGCGAAGCCCATCGCGACGAAGAAGGGCGACCACATCACCGCCGCGCCCACGCCGCGCGCCGAGCTCGAGGCGAGCGCGGCGCGCTCGACTTCGTCCACGCCGCGCGAGACCACCGGCGCCACCACCGACATCGCGCCCACCGAGAGCACCGCGCCCAGCGCGTGCGAGCCGTAGAGCGTCCAGTTCCGCGCCGCGATGGGTGCCAGGCCCCCCACGCCCGCGCGCAGCCGCTCCAGGCGCGGGCTCTCCTCGGCGGTCGCGCGCAGGAAGAGCACCGAGGGAAGGAACGCGCCGAAGATCTGCGAGCGCTGGTAGCCGTGCGCGAGCGCTTCGGGCACGTGGCTCGCGAGCGCCATCGCGGCCGAGGCGCCGATCACGACGATGAAGAGCACGCGGATGTGGCGGCTCGCGCGAAGGAGCGCGATCAGCACGAAGGCGCCGAGCAGCGCCGCGGTGATCGCCGAGAGCGCCGCGAGCGGACGCACGATGCCGACCAGCTCCCCGATCCACACCGCGACGAGGAGCGCTCCCGAGAACCGCGCCGCCGGAGCCACGTCGCGCACCGACCTCAGGAGTGCATCCCCCAGCGGCGCACGGTGCGCATCTCGATGGTGCGGAAGATGAGGTTCTCCACCAGGAGCCCGATGAAGATCACGGTGAAGAGGCCCGCGAACACCGCCGGAATGTCGAGCACGTTCTTGTTCTCGTAGATGAACCAGCCGAGGCCGCCCGACCCGGACGAGGTGCCGAACACCAGCTCCGCGGCGATGAGCGTCCGCCACGCGAAGGCCCAGCCGATCTTCAATCCCGAGAGGATGCTCGGGAACGCCGCGGGGATCAGGATGCGCCGCACGTACGCGAAGCCGCCCAGCCCGTAGTTGCGTCCCACCATGCGCAGCGTGTTCGACACACCCATGAACCCGGAGTGCGTGGCGAGCGCGATGGGCCACATCACCGCATGCACCAGCACGAAGATGATGCTGCCGTTGCCGAGGCCGAACCAGATGAGCGCCACCGGCAGCAGCGCGATCGCCGGCAGCGGGTTGAACATCGCGGTGAGCGTCTCGAGGAGGTCGTTGCCGATGCGGGTCGCCATGGCGAGCATCGTGATCACGAGTGCCAGCGCCATGCCGAGCGCGTAGCCCTGCAGCAGCACCTTGATCGAGGTCCACGACTTCTTCACCAGCTCGCCGCTCGCCATGCGCCCGAGGAAGGCCTTCATGGTGTCGGTG
The DNA here is from genome assembly GCA_025936275.1 of Burkholderiales bacterium. Classification (GTDB taxonomy): domain Bacteria; phylum Pseudomonadota; class Gammaproteobacteria; order Burkholderiales; family Usitatibacteraceae; genus Usitatibacter. The sequence continues at coordinate 3,087 of JAICTR010000011.1, read as the reverse complement.
AAGGTGGGGAAGATCAGCGAATTGTCGAGGTGCGTCGCGTAGACCTGCCAGATCGCGGCGAGGATCACGAGGATGCACACCTTGCGCAGCGCGGCGTTGCCGTAGATGCGCTCCCACGCGGTGAGCGGCTTGTTGACGACGCCGAAGTCGTGCTCCTCCACCTGCTCGCGCACGTACTCGGGCCGCGTCAGCGGCGGGCTAGACATGGGCCGCCTCCGGCTCGATCTCGCGCTCGGAGAAGAGCATGGTGTGGATGCGGTCGGAGAGGCGCCGGCCGCTCGCGTCCTCGGCATCGGTGCCGTCGCTGTTGAGCTCGGCCTTCACCTGGCCCGGATGCGGCGAGAGCAGCAGGATGCGGTTGCCGATCCGCACCGCCTCGGGAATCGAGTGCGTGACGAAGAGGATCGTGAACTTCGTGCCCTCCCAGAGCTGCAGCAGCTCGTCCTGCATCTTGCGGCGCGTGAGGGCGTCCAGCGCGGCGAAGGGCTCGTCCATCAGCAGGATGTCGGGCTCCATCGCCATGCCGCGCGCGATCGCGACGCGCTGCTTCATGCCTCCCGACAGCGTATGCGGATAGTTGTCGGCGAACCCCGTGAGATTGACCTTCGCGATGTACTCCATGGCCTTTTCGAGCGCGACCTTGCGCGGCAGGCGCCCGGTGGCGCGCAGCGGGAACATCACGTTTTCCTTGACCGTCCGCCACGGCAGCAACTGGTCGAATTCCTGGAAGACCATCATCCGGTCGGGTCCCGGACGCGTCACCGCCTCCCCCTTCAGGCGAATCTCGCCTTCGATCGGCTTCATGTAGCCGCCAACCGCCTTCAGCAGCGTCGACTTGCCGCACCCCGATGGCCCGAGCAGGATGAAGCGATCGGAACGCTGTACGTCGAAATCGACGCGATACGTCGCGGTGACGAGGTGGTCCTTCGTCTTGTATTGCAGCGTGACGCCGCGGACGGCGAGGAGCGGCTGCTCGGGCACGGGATTCATGACCATTGGAGGGTGTCGAGATCGACGTTGCCGCCGGTGACGATGATACCCACCCGCGCACCCGCCACGTCGAGCGTGCGCTCGAGCAGACAGGCGAGCGGCACCGACGACGACGGCTCGACCACCTGCTTCATCCGTTCGAAGATCATGCGCATCGCGCGGAGGATACCAACTTCGCTGCATGTGCCGATCGTGCCCACGTGCGTGCGCAGCGCCGCGAGGGTGCGCGGCGAAAGCGTGGTGCGGAGGCCGTCGGCGATCGTCGTGGTCGCCGGCAGCGGCTCGACGCGGCCGCTCGCGAAGCTTCTCGCCGCATCGTCGGCGTTCGCCGGCTCGGCGCCGAGGACGCGAAGCGACGGCTCGAGCGACCTCGCGGCGATCGCGGTGCCCGACAGCAGCCCGCCGCCGCCGCAGGGCGCGATCACGACGTCGAGGTCAGGCACGGCCTCGAGCAGTTCGACGACCGCGGTCGCCTGGCCCGCGATCACGCGCGGATCGTCGAAGGGGTGAATCAGCGTCGCGCCGGTTTCACGCATCACCTCGTCGCAGGTGGCTTCGCGCGCCGTCACCGTGGGCTCGCACAGCCGCACCGTCGCACCGAAGCGCGCCACGTTCGCCTGCTTCACCTTGGGCGCATTGCGCGGCATCACGACGCAGGCCGGAATGCCGCGCCGCTTCGCGGCATAGGCGAGGGCTGCGCCATGGTTACCCGACGAATGCGTGACGACGCCGCGGCCGGCGACGTCGTCATCGAGCGAGAAAACGGCGTTGCACGCGCCGCGCGCCTTGAACGCGCCGACCTTCTGCAGGTGCTCGCACTTGAAAAACAGCGACGCGTCGACGTCGGCGTCGATCGCGCCGCACGTCATCACCGGCGTGCGGTGGACATACGGCGCGATGCGGGCGTGGGCGGCGCGGATCGCCGCGAGGTCGGGCAGGACGAGCGCAGCGTCCACGCCACTCGCCATCAGCTGCCGTGCAGCTTCTGCGCGTTCGGGAAGTACATGTCCTTCCACGAGTCGGGCTTCGCCTTGATCGACCCGATCTTGTGCATGAAGTCCACGTACTTCATCGTGTTGTTGGGCGTGGTCGTGTACTTGATCTCGGGATCGTTCAGCATCTTGAGGATGTCCGCGAGGCTGTCCTTGTCCTTGGAGATGCGCAGGTACGTCTCCGCGGCCTTCTTCTTGTCGTGATTGATCTGGGCCGTCGCGTCGTCGAGCGCCGCGACGAAGGCGTTGTAGATCTTCGGGTTCTCGTCGTGGAACTTCTTGGTCGTCCAGACGACGTTGAACGTCGCGGGGCCGCCCAGTACGTCGTACGAATTCAGCACGCGATGCATGCCCTTGTGCTCGAGTTCCTGGTACTGGAACGGCGGCGAGCCGAGATGCGCGGTGATCTCGGAGCCGCCCGACAGCAGTGCGGTCTCGGCATCGGGGTGCGACATCGAGACGGTCAGGTGGTCGAGCTTGTTCTGCTGCCCCGGCCCGAACGCCTTCTCCGCGGCCATCTGCAGCGTCACGGCCTGGATCGACACCTTGACGGCGGGCAGCGCGATCTTGTCCTTCTCGGTGAAGTCCTTGATGGTCTTCACCTTCGGATTGTTCGTCACGAGGTAGAGCGGCATCGAGTTGATCGCCGCGACGCCCTTCACGTCGAGGTTGCCGCGCGTCTTCGCCCAGAGCGTGGTGAACGGCGCGACGCCGCCGGAGGCGAACTGGAGGTTGCCGGACAGCAGCGCGTCGTTCATCACCGCGCCGCTCGCGAACTTCGACCAGTCGACCTTGACGTCGATGCCTTCCGCCTTCGCGTGCTTCTCGATCAGCTTCTGGTCCTCCATGATCATCAGCGGCAGGTAGCTGATGCCGTACTGGCGCGACACGTGGATCTCGCTCATGTCGGCGCGCGCAGGCGCGAGCACCGAGAGCGAGCATGCGGCGAGCGCGATCGTGAACATCGCTTTCGCCCTGCGTCGGAAACGCATCGGGGTGACCATCTCTCCTCCTATGTTTTTTGGATGTATCGAACGCTGCGTCGACCTCGTCGGGATGTTACGTCATGCGCAACCCTTTTCGCAGGCGCGCGGTGACGCCCCCT
>JAICTR010000255.1 GCA_025936275.1 Burkholderiales bacterium | reverse complement strand
TTCCTGCGTGAAGCCGAATGTGCGCGCGCGTGAAACCTCGCGCACGAACGACACCTCGCCAAAATCGATGTCCACCCGCGAGCGGGCCGGGTCGAACACCGGGTGGCTGAACTCGATCGAGAACGAGACCTTGAACCCGTTGAAGGGCTCGAGGCGAACCTTCTTGTCGCCCTGCTCGATCTCGACCGTCTCGAGGATGCGCACGTAGCGCTTCGGCGCCGCCTGCTCCGCGATTCCCGCCGACTGCAGCAGGAAGACGAAGGTCCCGGCGCTCCCGTCCATGATCGGCACTTCCTCGCCGGAGACATCGACGTACGCATTGTCGATGCCGAGTCCCGCGAATGCGGCCATCAGGTGCTCGACGGTGGAGACGCGTGCCCCGTCCTTCTCGATCACCGTGGCCATCAACGTGTTGCTCACGTTGAGCGCATGCGCGGGGATTGCGGGATTGCCGGGGAGGTCGGTGCGGCAGAAGACGATGCCGGTGTCGATCGGTGCGGGGCGCAGCGCCATCGCGACCTTGAGGCCGGTGTGCAGGCCCACGCCGGTGGCGCGCAGGGTGGTCTTGAGGGTGCGTTGGCGGAGCATGATTTTGCCAATTCTATCAGTCTGTTAGTGCTCACGCCACGGGAATCTTCAGCTCGTGCGCCGCGAGCCACGCGGTGAGCTCGGGCGCGGGCAGCGGACGGCAGACCAGAAAGCCCTGCAATTTGGGACATCCGAGCTCGAGCAACGCGCTGCGCTCGCGCTCGTTCTCGATTCCCTCGGCGACGACGTCCAGGCGCAGCTCCGCGGCGATCTCGACCACCGCTTTCACCAAGTGGCGGTTCGCGCCGGCATCGATGCCGCGCACGAAGGACTGGTCGATCTTGATCGCGTCGAGCGGCAGGTCCCTCACGAGGGAGAGCGACGAGTAGCCGGTGCCGAAATCGTCGAGCGCGATGCGCACGCCGCTCGCGCGGATCGCGTGCAGCCGCGCGATCGTCTCCTGCAGGTCGTAGAGCGCCGCGCTTTCGGTGATCTCGATCGTGAGGGCCGGCGGATCCACTCCCGACTCGCGCAGGATGTGCGCGAGGCGCTCGACGAAGCCCGGGCGCGCGAGCTGCCACGGGCTCACGTTGATCGAGAGCGTGCCTCCGGTGTCGATCCCCTCGCGCCGCCACGCCGCGAGCTGCGCGCATCCGCGCCGCAGCGTCCATTCGCCGAGGGCGTGGATGAGGCCGGTCTCCTCCGCGAGAGGAATGAAGGTCGCGGGGCTCACGAGACCGTGCGGGCCATCGAGCCAGCGCACCAGCGCTTCCATCCCCGCGACGCGGCCCGCGGCATCGACCTGCGGCTGGTAATGCAATTGCAGCGCGTCGCTCGCGATCGCGCGGCGCAGGCCTTCCACCGTGCGGAACCGCGTTTCCGCGTCGCTCTGCAGCCCCGGTGCGAAGGCACGCACCTGGTGCCTTCCGGACTTCTTCGCTTCGCGCAGCGCGAGCGCCGCGTGCGCGAAGCTCTCCGCGGGCTGCGCCCGGGCGCACTCGAAGCTCGCGATACCGGCGCTCGCCGCCACGTGCAGATCCTGCTCGCCGAGCACGAACGGCGCCGCCAGGGCGCGCAGGATGTCGTCGGCGAGGCGGCGGATCGCCTGCTCGGCCTCCTGCCGCGTCGCCGCCGGCGCGGCGAGGAGCGCCGCGAATTCGTCTCCCCCGATGCGCCCGGGGATCGCCGCCTCGCCGCAGGCGCAGGCGATACGGCTCGCGACCTCGCGCAGCACGCGGTCGCCGACCTCGTGGGAGAGCGCCTCGTTGAGGACCTTGAAGTGATCGAGGTTCACGTGCGCCACCGCGCCGAAGCCCGCGCGGGCTGCGTCGCAGTGAAGGCACAGCCGCTCCAGGAGCGCGCCGCGATTGGCAAGCCCGGTGAGCGGATCGCGGAACGCCTGCTCGCGCATCGCGACGTCCTGCTCGCGCAGGATCAGGATCAGGTCGGCTCCCATCAGCATCGCGAACCCGACGAGCGCGAGGCCGATCCAGTGGAACGTGCGCACCACGCCGAAGTCGATGAGCGCGCCCTGCACGCTCGCCGCGAAGAGCACCACCAGGTAGGCGGAGAGAAGCAGGCCCGCGCGCCGATCACCCGCACCCTTGCGCCCCAGCAGCCGCCACACGCCCCAGCCGACGATGGCGAGCGCGAGCAGGCGCAAGCCCACGTTCCACAGGCTCGGAAGCGCCTGCGCATGGAACAGCCGCTCGCCCCACGGCAGCACGATGGCACTCGACCGCTCGACCGCGGTGAGCCAGATGCCGAACGGGGTGTGCGCGTTCTCGTAGAGCGTGATTGCGGCGAGCGCGAGCAGCACGACGAAGCCCGGGCGCTGGCGCGGAACGCGCGTGTACGCCGCCACGAACGCGAACACCGAGTAGAGCAGCAGCACCGCCCAGAAAGCGAAGTCGCGCATCGGCGCTTCGGCCGCGGCGAGCGACGGCGCCGAGTAATAGCGCGCGATCGCGAGGCAGGCGCCGGTCGAGCATGCGCACACGAGGGCGAAGCACAGGTGCAGCCGCGACCTGCGGACCACCGCGCCGAGCGTGGACATGACGGCGGCGAAGGCCAGCACGCCTGCGCATGCGAAGTAGCCCGGGACGACGATCGCCGTGGCGCCGGCGGGAGGCGGCAGGACCATGAGCCCGCCCATTCTGCGCGAAGTAAAAGCGGGCCCGCAATGCGGGCCCGCGAACGCTCACGCCGCCGGCGGGAGACGCGCCGGCAGGCGGTGTTTCACGCCCTTCGGGAAGGGCGCCGGCGCTAGTCCGCCTGCTTGCGCAGGAAGGCCGGGATGTCGAGCATGTCGACGCCCGAGTGGCGCATCGCCTCGATGGTGACGTCGCGCCGGCGGCGGATCGCCGTGGGCTGGTCGAGCTCCTCGTAGTTCACCGCGGGCTGCGCGTCGTCGGTGCCGGTGCGCGGCACCACCTGCATCACCGGCTGGCGCTGCGCGGCGGCTCCCCCCAGCCCCGTCGCGACGATGGTGACGCGCAGCGCGTCGCCGATCGCCTCGTCGATCACGCTGCCGTAGATCACGGTCGCGTCCTCGGCGGTGAACGAGCGGATGGTGTTCATCACCTCGTGCACCTCCTTCAGCTTCATGGTGCGGCTCGCGGTGATGTTCACCAGCACGCCGCGCGCGCCCGAGAGGTGGATGTCCTCGAGGAGCGGCGAATGCACCGCCTGCTCCGCGGCCATCTGCGCGCGCTCCGGCCCGGAGGCCGTCGCAGAGCCCATCATCGCGACGCCGTTCTCGCTCATCACCGTGCGCACGTCGGCGAAGTCCACGTTCACCATGCCCGGGCAGTTGATCACCTCGGAGATGCCGGCGACCGCGCCGTTCAGCACGTCGTTCGAGGCGCGGAACGCATCCTCGTAGGTCACGTCCTCGCCGAGCACCTGCATCAGCCGCTCGTTGGGGATGATGATCAGCGAGTCGACGTGCTGCTTGAGCTGGTCGATGCCGACCGCCGCCACCTGCCGCCGTTTGCTGCCTTCGAAATCGAACGGCTTGGTGACGACCGCCACCGTGAGGATGCCGAGCTCGCGCGCGATTTCCGCGACCACCGGCGCCGCGCCCGTCCCGGTGCCGCCGCCCATGCCCGCGGTGATGAAGAGCATGTCGGCGCCGCTCACGAGCTCGGTGATGCGCTCGCGATCCTCCTCCGCCGCCTGGCGGCCCATCTCCGGCTTCGCTCCCGCGCCGAGCCCCTTGGTGACGCCGGTGCCGAGCTGCAGCGTGGTCTTCGCGAGGTTCCTCTTCAGCGCCTGCGCGTCGGTGTTCATCGCGATGAACTCCACGCCCTGCACGCCGTTGTTGATCATGTGGTCCACGGCGTTCCCGCCGCAGCCGCCTACTCCCACCACCTTGATCACCGCTTCCGGTGATTGGCTTTCCAGCAACTCGATCATGTCGCGTCTCCTTTGTTATTGCGTCGCACTTGCCCGTTTGCGGCTCGCGCCGCTGCCTAGAAATTTCCCTTGAACCAGCCCTTCATCTTCTCGAACACTTCCTTGAAGCCCGCGCCCTGGATGCGCGCATGCCGGTCGCGCTTCACCTGGTCGAGCCCCGCCATGAGCAATCCCATCCCGGTCGAGTAGCGCGGGTTGCGCACCACCTCGGCGAGCGCGCCGTGGTAGTTGGGCACGCCGACGCGGACCGGCATGTGGAAGACTTCCTCGCCCAGCTCGACCATTCCCTTCATCAATGCCGAGCCGCCGGTGATGACGATTCCCGAGGAGAGGAGCTCCTCGAGCCCCGAGGTGCGCAGCTCGCGCTGGATGAGCGAATAGAGCTCCTCGACGCGCGGCTCGATCACCTCGGCGAGCGTCTGCCGCGAGAGCTCCCGCGGGCCGCGCTCGCCCACGCCGGGCACGTCGATCATGTCGGTGGGGCTCGCGAGCTGGCGCAGCGCCATCCCGTGCGTGATCTTCAGCTCCTCGGCGTCCTTGGTCGGGGTGCGCAGCGCCATCGCGATGTCGTTGGTGATCTGGTCGCCGGCGATCGGGATCACCGAGGTGTGCTTGATCGCGCCGTCGGTGAAGACCGC
>JAICTR010000474.1 GCA_025936275.1 Burkholderiales bacterium | reverse complement strand
TCGCCGGCGCGCGGGCGCACCACCGCGCTGCCGGTGAACGCGCCGAAGGCGGGCAGCACGCCGTGGCGCTTCGCGAACCAGAAGCAGGGAAGCCGTAACGACGCCTCGCCTTCGGCGGAGAGCCGCACGGCGGGATGGATGTGTCCCGCCAGCGCATAGCCGCCGGCGCTTGCGCCGGGCTCGTGGTTGAGCACGAACGGGCCGTAAGCTTCGCCCGCCTCCACGCACTCCATCTTCCACTCCGCCGGCGGATCGCCCGCCTTGCGGTCGTGGTTGCCGCGCACCAGCGTCAACGCGAGGTTGCGGCGCTCCTCGCGCCATGCGGCGAAGCGGGCGAGCGTGCGCGGCGCGCGCGCCTCGGCGCTGTGCAGGAAGTCGCCGAGGAAGACGACGTGGCGCGCACGCGTGCGATCGATGGCGCGGCCGAGGCGCTCCACGTTCTCGCTGGTGGTGCCCGAGGGAAGCGGGATGCCTGCGGCGCGGAAGCTCGCCGCCTTGCCGAGGTGGAAATCGGCGACGAAGAGGGTCTTGCGTGCGGGCCAGTAGGCGGCGCGCTCGGCGAGGAGCACCAGGCGCTCTCCGGCGATCTGGCAGTCGGTCATGGGAAGAGCGAGGCCTGCGCCCCCGACGACTCGAGGGCGACATCGCATTCGTCCTCGGGCGGCGCGGCCTTGTCGAACTCGAGCTGCATGCGGCGCACGCGGTCGGCGAGCTTCTCGCTGGTGAGCTTCTCGCGAAACCTTCCCACCATGATCGGGAACGCGAACGGCGTCGGCTTGTGGGTCCTGCGCAGCACCACGGGCGTGGCGGCCATGCGCCGCAAGCCTTCGGCGAGCCGCGAGAACTCGAGCTGCCGCTCCAGCACCTCGCGCTCCGCCTGCCCGAGCAGCGGATTGGAAGGATCCCAGCGCGCGAACACCTCGTAGATCAGCCCGCTCGTCGCCTGCACCTGGCGATTGGTCTTCGGCTGTCCGGGATAGCCCTGGAACACCAATCCGGCGACGCGCGCGATCTCGCGGAACTGGCGCTTCGAGAGCTCCGCGGCATTGAGGCTCGCGAGCATGTCCTCGAGCAGGTTGTCCGTCGAGAAGAGCCCGCCCTTCAGGAGCGGCAGCAGCTCGAAGGGCTCGCGCGACACCAGCTCGAAGCCGTAGTCGGTGAAGGAAAGGCTGAAGGTGGAGGCGCGCTCGCGCGCGATGCGATGCGCGAAGAGCGCCGAGAGGCCCATGTGCACCTGCCGCCCCTCGAACGGGTAGAAGAATGCGTGGTGACCCTCGCGCGTCTGCACCTGCTCCACCAGCATCTCGTGGCGCCGCGGCACGCGCGACCACGCCTGCTGCAATTTCAGGAGCCGGCGCACCGCGCGCATCTCCGGCTCGTTCTCGCGCCCGTCGACGTGGAGCTCGAGGAGCTCGCGGATGCCCTCGGAGACCTCGCTCGAGAGCGGGCACTTGCCTCCGTCCCAGCGCGGGATGATCGCCGAGCCGGGCTTGCCCGGCTTCACGTACGCGGTCATGTTCTCCACGCGGATGAATTCGAGGAGCTGCCCCGCGAACACGAACGCGTCGCCGGGCGACAAGCGCGCGATGAAGGATTCCTCGACGTTGCCCAGGCGCTTGCCGCGCATGTAGCGCACGTCGACCGCGGCATCGGAGACGATGGTGCCGATCGACATGCGATGGCGCCGCGCGATGGCGCCGTCCTTGACGCGATAGCGGCCGTCCTCGTCGAGCACCACCTTGCGATAGTCGGGATAGGCCTTGAGCGCATCGCCGCCGCGCGTCACGAAGTCGAGCGCCCATTGCCACTCGGCCTCGGTGAGATCGCGGAACGCGCGCGCGGTCATCACTTCGGCCTTCATTTCCTGCGCGTCGAAGCCTTCGCCCGCCGCGATGGTGACCAGGTGTTGTGTGAGGAGATCGAGCGGGCGATCGACGGGGCGGCGCGCCTCGATGCGTCCCGCCATCGCCGCGCGGCGCGCCGCGGCCGCCTCGACGAATTCCAGCGCGTGCGAGGGCACGCACGTGACGCGGCTCACCTCGCCCGGCGCGTGGCCCGAGCGCCCCGCGCGCTGCAGCAGGCGCGCCACACCCTTGGCGCTCCCGATCTGCAGCACGCGCTCCACCGGCGAGAAGTCCACGCCGAGGTCG
>JAICTR010000125.1 GCA_025936275.1 Burkholderiales bacterium | reverse complement strand
CCGCGCGGATAGGGCGATCCTTCGCGGACGGCGGATTCGATCCGCAGCTCGGGGGCGTTCATCAGGCGTTTTTTCCTCTCGGGCGCGTGGGGCTACGCGCCGTTTGGACCGTCCGCCGGGCGGCTCGTTCGAGCGGCTAAGGCACCCCGCGCCCGCCCACCGCCGCGAACACTTCGCCCGAGGTGTAGCTGGATTCGGGCGAGGCGAGCAGCACGTAGATCCCCGCGAGCTCCGCCGGCTGGCCCGGACGGCCCATCGGCGTGTGCTTGCCGAAGTTGGGAAGGTCGTCGGGCGGCTGCCCGCCAGTCACTTGCAGCGCGGTCCAGAAAGGGCCGGGTGCCACGGCGTTCACGCGGATGCCTTTCTTCACCAGCTGCTTGGCGAGGCCCTTGGTCCAGATGAGGATCGCGCCCTTGGTGGCGGCGTAGTCGATCAGGTCCTCGCTCGGCTCGAAGGAGTTGATCGACGCGGTGTTGATGATCGAGGCGCCGGGCTTCATGTGCGGCACGGCCGCCTTCGTGATCCAGAAATTCGCGTAGATGTTGGTCTTGAAGGTCTCGTCGAACTGCTCGGTGGTGATCTCGAGCACCGACTTCCTCGCGATCTGTCGCGCGGCGTTGTTGACGAGGATGTCGAGGCCGCCGAGCTCCTTCACCGCCTGCTCGACCAGTCGCTTGCAGAACGCCTCGTCCTTGATGTCGCCGGGGATCGTCGCCGCCTTGCGGCCCGCTTCGCGAACGAGCGTGGCGACTTCCCGCGCATCGGGCTCCTCCGCGGGGAGGTAGTTGATCGCCACATCGGCGCCTTCGCGTGCGAACGCGATCGCCGCCGCGCGCCCGATCCCGGAATCGCCGCCGGTGATGAGCGCCTTGAGTCCCTTCAATCGGCCCGAACCCTTGTAGCTCTTCTCGCCATGGTCGGGGCGCGGCTCCATCTTGCTGCACAGGCCCGGCCAAGGCTGCTGCTGCTTCGGGAACGGCGGCTGCGGATACTCGGTGCGGGGATCGGAAGGAGTGGATCGAACGGGCTGGTCCATGGCGCGCTCCGGGGAGGTCGAACGCGTATGACGATGGCGGCCGGGGAGCGGTTCCTTGCGCGCGGGGTCGCCTCGGAGGGCGCTTCGCCCTATCATCCGGAGAGTCTCCCTGATCGGAGGAGTCCACATGACCACCATCATCCTCATCGCGCTCGGCGCCGCGATGATCTTCTACGCGTTCAAGGTGATGAAGCAGCGCGCGGCGGCCTTCGCTTCGGCGGCCGCGGGCCTCGGCTACAGCTATTCGGCGCACGACTCGCCGTTCACGGGCACCGACATCGACGGGCTTCCGCTCGTCGCCCTTTCGCAGCGCCACGTGTTCCGCAACGTCCTCACGGCGAAGGGCGGAAGCCCCGTGGTGATCACCGAGTTCCAGTACGACCTCATCCGCAACAAGCACAACGCCGGCGCGATCAGCGACGGCGACTCGAAGAACCGCGGCGGCAACCACTCGCTCATCGCCTATCGCATCGCGCACGGCTCGCTGCCGAAATTCCAGGTGTACTCGCGCGGCGTCTTCGGCAACATGAACATGCCGCTGGACAAGGAGACCTACCAGGCCGTCGTGCACGGCGGCGGGCTCGACCTCGGCAACGAGGCGTTCGCCAAGCGCTACATGGTGATCTGCGACGAGTCGGCGGCGCCCCAGGTGCGCATGCTCTTCACGCCGTTCCTGATGCGCGCGCTCGTCGACCAGCCGCCACACACGTGGATGCACATCCAGTGCTCGGCCGACTGGCTGCTCTTCTACGACCCGATGATCATCGTCCTCAAGCCCGAGGCGATCGCGCCGGCCCTCGCGCGCGTCGAGCCGATCGCCGCGATGATCACCGGCAAGGCGGCCGAGCCGGCGATGGCGTAGCGGCCATGCATGAAGCGCCCGCCGCATCCACGATCCGCATCGATGGCGAGCGGCTGCGCGATTTCGCGCAGGCGGCCTGCGAACGCACGGGACTTGCGCCGGGCGATGCGGCACTCATCGCCGACTCGCTGGTGCAGGCGGACCTCTGGGGCCACCAGTCGCACGGCGTGCTGCGGCTCGACTGGTATCGCCAGCGCTTTCTCGCCGGCACGATGCGCGCTTCGGAAAATGCCGTGCTCGCGAGCGATGCCGGCGCCGTCGCGATCCTCGAGGGACACGACGGCGTAGGCCAGGCGCTCGCGAAGCGCGCGATGGAGGAGGCGATCGCGCGTGCGAAGCGCCACGGCATCGGCATGGTGGCGGTGCGCGACTCGAACCACTTCGGCACCGCGATGTACTACACGCGCATGGCCGCCGCACAGGGCTGCATCGGCTTTCTCTCCACCAACGCGAGCCCGGCGATGGCGCCGTGGGGCGGGAGGGCGAAGGCGGTGGGCAACAATCCGTGGTCCATCGCCGCGCCCGCGGGCCGCCACGCACCGATGATCCTCGACATCGCCAACAGCGCGGTCGCGCGCGGCAAGGTGTATCTCGCGCGCAACCGCGGCGAACCGATTCCCCCGGGTTGGGCGCTCGATGCCGAGGGCCGGCCCACCACCGATCCGGTCGCGGCTCTCGAAGGCGTGATCCTGCCGATGGCGGGCCACAAGGGCTACGGCATCTCGGTGATGATGGACGTGCTCTCGGGCGTGCTCACCGGCAGCGGCTTCGCGGGCGAGGTGAACGGCCCTTACCAATCGGAGAAGCGCAGCCGCTGCGGCCACCTCGCGATGGCGATCTCGATCGCATCCTTCCAGCCGCTCGGCGATTTCGAGGCGCGCATGGAGCGCTACATCGCGGCGCTCAAGTCCGTGCCGCTCGCGCCCGGCTGCGACGAGGTGCTCTATCCGGGCGAGATGGAGGCGCGCAACGATGCGCGCCACCGCCTCGAGGGACTCCTGCTTCCCGAAGCGACGCTGGACGATCTGCGGCGCGTCGCCTCCGCGGTGGGCGTGCCGCTCGACATTGCGTTCGAGCGCGACGACGCCGCCTCGCCCGCCGGGGGGCCCGGATCGCGCCTGCCGCCGCATCCCGATCCCACCGATCCGCGGCACCGCGAATGGGTGATCGACGAGGCCGACGAGGAAAGCTTCCCCGCGAGCGATCCTTCGGCGCCGGCGATGCCGCACCGCAAGGGGCCGGCGCGAAGCTAGCCGCGCGCTTGTCATAGAATGCTGCACTCGTCCCGATTCCGATGCGCACCCTTCCCGATCTCTTCGAAAGCAATCGCGCCTGGTCCGAGCGCATCCGCCGCGCCGATCCGGATTTCTTCCCGCGCCTGTCCCGCCAGCAGCGCCCGAAGTACCTGTGGATCGGCTGCTCCGATAGCCGCGTGCCGGCGAACCAGATCGTCGATCTCGCGCCGGGCGAGGTCTTCGTGCATCGCAACATCGCGAACGTCGTCGCGCACAGCGACCTCAACTGCCTTTCGGTGATGCAGTTCGCGGTGGATGTGCTCAAGGTCGAGCACATCATCGTCTGCGGCCACTACGGCTGCGGCGGGGTGGCGGCGGTGCTCGAGAACCAGCGGGTGGGGCTTGCCGACAACTGGCTGCGTCACGTGCAGGACGTGAACGCGAAGCATGGCGAGCGCGTGGCGGCGATCGCGGATCCGGTCGCGCGCCACGACCTCCTGTGCGAGTTGAACGTCATCGAGCAGGTGGCGAACGTGTGCCAGGCGACCATCGTGCAGGATGCGTGGGAGCGAGGACAATCGCTCGCCGTGCACGGCTGGGTCTACGGCCTGCAGGACGGCCTGCTGCGCGACATGGGTGCCACGGTGATGGGCCCGGCCGAAGCGGCGAGCTGCTATCGCGCCGCGCTCGCCGCGCGCTAGCCCGGCGGCGCGCCGAAGAGCGTGCCCACGCCCGCGGTCACCGCCATCGCGATCGCGCCCCAGAAGGTGACGCGCAACGTCCCCGGCATGAGCGGCGCTTCGCCGACCCACGCCGAGAGCATGCCGAGCGCCGCGAGGAACACGAGCGAGGCGGCGCCCACCATGGAAATGAGCTCGGCCATGGGACTCAGCACCGCGGCGACGAGCGGCAGCGCGGCGCCGATCGAATAGCTCGCCGCCGAAGCGACCGCCGCCTGCACCGGGCGCGCGCGCATCTGCCTTGTGATCCCCAGCTCGTCGCGCGCGAGCGCCCCGAGCGCATCCTTCGCCATCAGCTGCCTCGCGACTTCGGTCGCGAGCGAGGCCTCGAGGCCGCGCTCGCGGTAGATGCCCGCGAGCTCGCGCAGCTCGGCGGGCCGATCGCCGCGGATCTCCTCGCATTCGCGGTCGAGCTCCGCCTTCTCGCTGTCGGCCTGCGAATGCACCGAGACGTATTCGCCGGCCGCCATCGACATGGCGCCCGCGACGAGCGCGGACGTTCCTGCGAGCATCACGCTCCCGTGGCTGGTGCCGGCCGCGGCCACGCCGACGATGAGGCTCGCCGTCGAGACGATGCCGTCGTTCGCGCCGAGCACGGCCGCGCGCAGCCATCCCAGGCGGCCCGTCGCGCGATGCGCGCCGGATCGTTTGCGCGCCGTTTCTCCTTCCGGCGCGCTAGGCACCGAGCGCCCCCTCGCGTTCGAGCGCCTTGTAGTGCACGAAGGAGTACACCACCGGCACGAGCGCACCGGCGAGGACCAGCGCGATCCACGCCGAGATGCCGGGCAGGCCACCCCACAGCGCGGCCGCGAAGCTCGCGATGCCGGACAGGACGATGGTCTTGCCCGCGAGGCGGTGCGTCGCGTACCACACGCGCTCGTTCGCGAGCGTCCACGGCGTGCGGATGCCGATGAAAAAATTGCGCCGCACCTTGCCCATGAGGTTGCCGATGAAGACCAGGAGCAGCGAGACGCCGGCGAGGAGCGCGGCGCTCACGTCGACGTGTCCGGTGAGGGCGGCGAACAGCAGCACCGCCGTGATGTAGCCGGCAAGGGCGATCGCCGCGAGCATGATTCGCAGCCAGGTGCGCGTGAAGCTCTCGATCTCGAAGCGCTTCGGCGAGAGCACCGGGAGCAGCGCGAAGATCGCGAGCTCCGCGAGCATCGCACCGGGACCCAGCACCATCATGAGCCCGCGCGGACCCCAGCCGTCGACCTCGCCGTGCACGTTCCAGTGCAATGGCACGCGCTCGGGCAGGTGCGGCCAGGCGAGCAGCGTGGCGACGAATGCGATGGCGACGAGCGCGATGCCGGCGGTGAAGTAGCGTCCCTTCATTTTTTTCCTCCTTCCCGGGCTCCCGCGAGATCGATCGCCCAGGCGACGACGTCTTCGAGGACCGTGGTGTTGAGCGAATACCAGATGGTCGGTCCCTCGCGGCGTGCGACCACGAGGTCGGCATCCTTGAGGACCGCGAAATGGTGCGACAGCGTCGGCTTGCTGGTATCGAAGCGCTCGGCGAGCTCGCCCGCGGTCATCTCGCCGCGGCGCAGGAGCCGCAGGATCTCGCGCCGGGTGGGATCGGCGAGGGCCTTGAACGCGTCGTTGCCGAGGCGCATCGGGTGTGAGATAGGCATCTAATTAGATAACGGTCGAAATAGTGCGCCGGCCCGGCGAGATTGTCAACGGTCAAGGACTCGGGCGTGCGGGCGGTGCCAGAATCGTTCGCATCATGGCGAACCGGGTGAAGGCGAAGCGGGCCGCGCCGCGCAAGTCGGCCAGGCCCGCGGGCGAGCGCTTGGAGGCGGCCGGGCACGAGGTCGTCGTCTCGAACCCGGGCAAGGTGCTCTTTCCCGAGGCGGGCTACACCAAGCTCGATCTCGTGCGCTACTACCTGCTGGTCGCCGAAGGGGCGCTGCGCGGCGCGGGCGGCCGACCCAACATGCTGGTGCGCTACCCCGACGGCGTGGGCGGCGAGTTCTTCTACCAGAAGCGCGCGCCCGCGGCGCGTCCCGCGTGGATCGAGGTGGTGACGCTGCGCTTTCCTTCGGGGCGCAGCGCCGAGGAAGTCGTGCCGCGCGATGCCGCGGCGCTCGCGTGGATGGCGAACCTCGCCTGCCTCGAATTGCATCCGCATCCGGTGCGCGCGAAGGACCTCGACCATCCCGACGAATTGCGCGTCGACCTCGATCCCGTGCCGGGCGTGAAGTGGTCGCAGGTGCGGCAGGTGGCGCGCGTGGTGCAGGCGACGCTCGCCGATTTCGGCTTGACCGGCTGGCCCAAGACCTCGGGCAAGCGCGGCATCCACGTCTGCGTGCGCATCCACCCGCGCTGGACCTACGACGAGGTGCGCCGCGCGGCGCTGGCCCTCGCGCGCGAGGTCGAGCGGCGCGTGCCGAAGCTCGCGACGACCAAGTGGTGGAAGGAGGAGCGCCAGGGCGTCTTCATCGACTACAACCAGAACGCGCGCGACCGC
The DNA here is from genome assembly GCA_025936275.1 of Burkholderiales bacterium. Classification (GTDB taxonomy): domain Bacteria; phylum Pseudomonadota; class Gammaproteobacteria; order Burkholderiales; family Usitatibacteraceae; genus Usitatibacter. The sequence continues at coordinate 1,286 of JAICTR010000125.1, read as the reverse complement.
ACCGTCGCGAGCGCGTACTCGGTGCGGCCCACCGACGATGCGCGCGTCTCCGCGCCGCTCGCGTGGGACGAGGTCGACGCGTGCGAGCCCCGCGACTTCACGCTGGCGACGATGCCGGAGCGCTACGCGCGGTTGGGCGACCTGCACGCGGGAATCGACGAGCACCCGGGATCGATCGTCGGATTGCTCGAGCTTTCGGCGCGGCACGAGCGCGACGGCCTCGCCGATGCGCCGTGGCCGCCGCAATACCGCAAGGCGCCGGGCGAGCCGCCGCGGGTGCAGCCCTCGCGCCGCAAGCCGGTCAGCGCTTCCTCGGTTTCCGCGCGGCGCCGAACACCTTCTCCAGCTCGTAAGCGGTCGTGACCTCGAGCTGGTCGTAGCGGCAGTCCCCGGGCGATCGGTCGGGACGCCAGCGCACGAAGATCGCGGCGTGGCGGAAGCGATCGCCCTGCAGGTGGTCGTACTTCACCTCGCACACGCGCTCGATGCGAAGCGGCTCCCACGAGAGGTCCTTGCCCGCGCTCCAGCGGCTGTGCCCGCCCGGCATGCGCGTCGAGGATTCGGCGGCCTGCGCCCAGTCGCGCCATGGATGATTCTTCATCGCGTCGCGGCGCAGTGGTGCCAGCTCCTTCGCGAGCGCGCGGCGGGTCGCCATCGTGAAGGACGACGTGACGCCCACGTGGTGCAGCACGCGGTGCGCGTCGTAGAGGCCGAGGAGGAGCGAGCCCACCACGCCTTCGCCTTCCTTGTGCCAGCGGAAGCCCGCCACCACGCAATCGGCGGTGCGCACGTGCTTCACCTTGATCATCGCGCGCTTGCCGGGCTGGTAGGGAAGGTCGGCGAGCTTTGCCACCACGCCGTCGAGGCCCGCGCCCTCGAAGCGCTCGAGCCATTCGGCGGCGAGCTTGCGCTCGCGCGTCGCCGGCGTGAGGTGGATCGGCGGCTTCGCCTTCGCGAGCAGCTTCTCGAGCGCGGCGCGGCGCGCGGCCTGCGGCTCGCGCATGAGGCTCTTGCCGTCGATCGCGAGCGCGTCGAAGGCGACGAATGCGGCCGGCGTCTCCGCGGCGAGCTTCGTCACGCGCGAGGCGGCCGGGTGCAGGCGCATCTGCAGCGCGTCGAAATCGAGCCCATCGGGTCCCACGATCACGATCTCGCCGTCGAGCACGCAGCCTTCCGGCAATCGCTCGAGGAGCGCCTCGTGCAGGTCGGGGAAGTAGCGATCGAGCGGGCGCAGGTCGCGGCTCTGGATGTACGCGTCGCAATCGCCGCGGAAGACGATGGCGCGG